>NZPK01000104.1 GCA_002693325.1 Gemmatimonadota bacterium
ATAGGTTGCAGATCCGGCGATACGGTGATCGGTCTCTCTTCACTTCGTCGGAAAAAAAAAGTCGCGATGATTTTTGCAGATAAATCGATAGCTTTACGTACTTTTAATGAATTAGAAGTGTTTACAAAGGATGGCTTCGGTGTTTTTAAAGTAAATGATATGACGCCTTTAACGGATCGGTTTGGCCGAGTAGACGTTAGAGTAATTGGAATCGCAAATGGTTCTTTGGCCGACGGAATATTTAAAAAGTTGAAAAAATTTGAATAGTTTATCGAAGATATTTGGGAGCATTTTTTATGGGGTTCAAAATAGGTACATACAACATATACGGACTAAAAGGATATCCCGCATCTGAATCTGTCAAAGAGATTGATGTTCCGGGAACTGAAGCAAACACCGAATATTTCACCCAAGTGTTTTCTTCTCTTTCTTGTGATGTTCTGGGACTCCAAGAGGGTGGCCCAGTAAACGTTTTTCAGGCAATTGCTAAACGATTGAAATATAATTTAGCAACGTTTCCCTCTCCAATGGCGTGGCCTGGTCATATTTTATCNAAGATTTCGGTAAGTGAATCTCGTACATTCAGCCATTATAATCCTGACTGTGAGTTNCCGCTGTTTAGCCGTACTGCTGGGGCAGTGTTGTTGACTGACATAAAGGATCGTAAACTGTGGGTTGTAGATGTTCATTTGCATCCATCGGACGTGGAACTTCGGAGTAGAGAAGGTACGTTTCTTAATTCTATACTGGAAGAATTGAAGAAGTCCGTTTCGGATATCGTAGTGTTAGGAGATTTTAATAGTCAAATCGATGAGGACGTGCATNGGTNNNTNGATANCGCTGGTTTTGTTAATGCTATGGTAAGGGCCGGTGGNGGTATTCAGGCCACGATGGATACTTCTGGTATTGAAAGACACTATATTGACCATTTGTATTTTAGTAGTGATATGGCTGAGCGTCTAATAACCGCAGAAGTGGTAAGATTACCTGGTTTTCGTTTGGAAGGCCCTCAGTTGGAAGACGTTTGGGTTCATTCTGATCATCTTCCCGTTGTTGCAGAATTGGATTGGGATTTTGGAAAAAACAAGTGATAATATGAGGTTAAAATGAGCGAACGTATTCAGATAGGAAACCTAAGTGTNGANACAATGCTACATGAATTGGTTCANGAAGAGCTTGTGCCAGGAACCGATNTTGAAGCGCGGGAGNTCTGGGCTGGGTTAGAAGAAATAATCGAAGATTTGGGAGTACTAAATACCAAGCTTCTTGAAAAACGTGATCAGCTTCAGGGGAAATTGGATGAATATTTCCGTGCACATAGGGGTAAAGANCTATCTCAAGAGCATCAGAAAGNGTTTTTGAAAGAAATCGGTTATCTTNAGGATGAATTAGAAGGTGTTAAAATAAAGACCGAAAATGTTGATCCCGAAATAGGAGAAATTGCAGGTCCCCAACTCGTGGTGCCTGTAGATAATGCGAGATATTGTTTGAATGCAGCAAATGCTCGTTGGGGTAGTCTATATGATGCTCTNTATGGAACAGATGTTATTGATGAATGTGATGGATGCGATAGGTCTGTTGACTACAACCCGACACGAGGAAAATCGGTTGTTGACAGAGCAAATATTTTTTTGGATGAAGCCGTGCCGATAAATGGGAGCAGCTATGGCAAAGTCCGCAAGTGGGAAATTGTTGAGGATATGGGACGTTATACGCTGAATATAATAACAGATGAAGGTAACAAAGTTTTAATTAAACCGGATCAATTTGTGGGATTCAAGATTAAATCCGATACGGTAAGTTGTATTTTGCTTAAGAATAATGGATTGCATATAGAATTACATATCGATTCTGAACATCCGATTGGTCGTGAGCATCCTGCNGGGTTGAAAGATGTTGTAATGGAAGCAGCAATCACCACTATTCAGGATTGTGAAGATTCTGTTTCTGCGGTCGATGCAGAAGATAAAGTGCGAGTCTACCGCAACTGGTGCGGACTTATGAAAGGTACTTTAACGACATCTTTTCAGAAAAATAGTGAAACGGTAAATAGGAGTCTTGAGAAAGATCGATCTTATATCGGAATAGACGGTGAGTCAATAACCTTACCTGGGCGTAGTTTACTTTTGGTGAGGAATGTAGGACTACATATGCATACGGACTCCGTTCTATTTAATGGCCGGCCAATTCCGGAAGGATTNCTCGATGCTTTGATGACTAGTCTTGCAGCGTTACACGATATAAGAGGGAAAGAATGTGGTTTGAATAGTAGGAAAGGGAGTATTTATATCGTGAAGCCGAAGATGCATGGACCTGAAGAAGTTGCTGCCACGGTAGAGCTTTTTTCTCGAGTCGAACAGGTATTACATCTTCCAGAAAATACGATAAAAATTGGTATTATGGATGAAGAGAGGCGTACAAGTTTGAATCTTCAACGCTCTATGTCAGAGGCAAGTAGTCGGTTGATATTCATCAATACTGGTTTTTTAGATCGAACTGGAGATGAGATCCATTCCACTATCGAAGCGGGACCGATGCTCCCTAAATCAGAGATAAAGAATCAGATATGGTTGCAAGCGTACGAAGATCAGAATGTGGATATTGGTATGCAGATGGGGTTGATTGGANGTGGACAGATCGGAAAAGGAATGTGGGCAATGCCAGATGCTATGGCTGANATGTTAGAAACAAAGATAGAGCATCCAGAATCAGGTGCCACTACATCTTGGGTGCCTTCTCCAACAGCCGCAATCTTGCATGCTACTCACTACCATAAAATATCTGTATATGAACGTCAAAAAGAATTACAACAACGAAAACGGGCAGATTTAAATTCTCTTTTGACGTCTCCGCTCTTGAGAGTCCACCTTAACAAAGATGAAATTCAGCAGGAGTTGGATAATAATGTTCAGGGGATTTTAGGGTATGTATCAAGGTGGATTGGGCAAGGCGTTGGTTGTTCAAAGGTGCCAGATATAAATGGAATTGGTCTAATGGAGGATAGGGCAACTTTACGTATTTCGAGTCAGCATATTGCGAATTGGCTCCACCATGGTTTAGTAGAAAAAGCTCAGGTTTTGGCGACTTTTAAACGAATGGCTTTGGTGGTCGACACTCAGAATACTAATGATCCAAATTATTGTCGATTGTCGACAGAAACCCCATCTCCAGGATATTTAGCGGCTTTGGATTTAGTCTTTTGTGGTAGAGCAGAAGCCAATGGCTATACAGAGCGTATTCTACATTCTCGCCGGATAGAGGCCAAAAAGAGCCGTTTTGGTAACTGAAATTGAGAGAAAATATCTTGTAAAAACCTTAGATTTCCTTGGTGANTGTAAAGGAAAACGGTTGTCGCAAGGATATGTTTATGAATCGGAGGTATGCCTTGCAAGAATTCGATTGAGCAATGAAAACGCATGGTTTACCCTTAAAGGTAAAACAAGTGGATTGGAGCGAGATGAATTTGAATATCAAATACCTTTAGAAGATGCCCGTCAGATTTTAAAAAAATTTTGTAAAGGCCGGATAGTTTATAAAACGCGTTACGAATATGTCTATGATGACATTTGTTGGGACATTGATGTATTTCATGGTGAAAATGAGGGTTTGTGTCTTGCTGAGGTCGAATTGGAAAGAGCCGATCAAACGTTTATCATACCGACATGGTTAGATAAGGAAGTCAGCTACGATGCACGATATTTTAGCTCTCAATTAGCACGAAATCCATATAAAAATTGGTCCGAAAGAGAAGATGATTAATTGACTGTGGAGTCGAATAATAGAGTTAAGTCAAATGTAGGCGCTGAGTGTGTTATTGATCCAACTGAGATGAGGTCGACTCCNGTTTCTGCTGCTTCTCTTACTGTTGTAAGATTATATCCGCCAGTTGCTTCAATTGTNATATCAGAGTCCGACTTACGGATACATTTTACCGCAGTTCGCATCGCATCGGAATTCATATTATCTAACATTATTCGATCGGGACGATATTTAAGTATTGGTTCGATTTGCTCTAATGTTTCAACCTCAACAAAAACTGGAATTTTTTTTTCGGTTTTTGATTGCATATTTTGTATGCTTTCTAACACCGCGGTTAGCCCATTACCTGCAGTAGCATGATTTTCTTTAATTAAAACAGCATCATACAGACCTATTCGGTGGTTAACCCCTCCGCCTTGTGTTACGGCCCATTTTTCTAGGCGACGCCAACCTGGCAGAGTTTTTCGGGTGTCTGTTATTGCAGCTCCAGTTCCTTTTACTGCCTCTACATAAGAGTGGGTTATTGTTGCAATACCGGACAAGCGTTGAAGAAAATTAAGAGCGGTTCTTTCTGCAGTTAATAAAGGATGAGCATTTCCTCTTAATGTTGCTACCAACTCACCTGAGCGTATCAACTCACCGTCTTTTTTATGAGAGATGAAGTAAATTTTTGGCTCCAAGTAACCGAAAGTAGATTTTGCGACTTCAATTCCTGCGATAATACCATCTTGCCTAGAAATAATTTTAGCTTCTGCCTGTAAATCTTTGGGGAGTGTCCATGCGGAAGTAATATCCAAATTTAAATCTATANACCCANCCANATCTTCCAATAGTGCGAATTTAATNAGTTGGTNGTAGTCGTTTTTGTTTAAATTATGTGACTTCTCATCCTGCATATTTTTTCCCATTACTCTTTCCAAAGTAAACAGTTAAGCACTGAACTTTCTTATGCAAAACAGATGAAATATTCCTATTTTTCTGGAGGGAAATTTGAGGCGCAACGAAAACCGAGAGAATTATCTTTGGTTGTAGGAACAAAGGCAAAACGAACGGTAGTTGTTAAAACCTCTTGTAGGATGCCCAGTTTCCAACTGGCACCTCGCACAACCCGTAATGATCCTTTTTCTGGTCCCTGCGGATTATTCTCTGGGCTTGAGTTATAATAATCTCCGGAGTAAAGGTCGTTAGTCCATTCCTGAACATTGCCTCCCATGTTGTTAACATTGAAATATGAATTTCCTAAGGGGAAGGATCCTACAGTAGTCGTTCCACCGATGAGGTTGTTGTAATTCAGAAGTGATGAATTAGGTGCTTGGTTACCCCAAGGATAGAGTCTGTTATCTCTGCCACGGGCACTATATTCCCATTCGGCCTCGGTGGGGAGTCGTTTTTGCATCCAATTACAATAGGTCTTTGCTTGATCCCAATTTACACAGTTTATGGGGTGGTCTGTTCGGTCGGCATAATTAGTATTACACCCTGAGCTCAAACCTGCCGGTGAACATTCGTCTGCAGTTACACATTCTTGGTAATTAAGTACGCGAACTTCGAATTTATCAATCCAAAATGTAGATAATGAAACTGAATGAGGTGGCTTTTCATCGGAAGCGCCTGAGTTTGTACCCATTATGAAATTACCAGTAACAATTTCAATCATTCCATAAGACTCATTTACAATTGGTTCAAAAACCGTAATGGAAACGATATCCATTAGACTGATTGCTTCCCCATCTGAAACCTGAAGGCCGAAACTATATACACCTGCCTGGTTTGCTACAAAGCTTGGTTGCTCAGATGTGCTATCGTCTAATGAAACAGAGGCAGTCGGAGCTTGCCCAAGACTCCATCGAAAATTTAAATCCTTTGTATTTCCATCTGGATCGTTGCTTAATCCTCCATTTAAAGTGACTATACTACCAATCTTTACTTTCTGGTCGTCTCCGGCGTCTGCAATGGGAGGAAGGTTCGCTGCAGCTTGAACTGTGATATTTATCTCATCTTGGCTTTTATACTTACCGTTGCTTACTTCTAATACTAGTCGATATTTACCAACAGATTTAGCGATAAAGATTAGTTGGGAAGCCGTCGGATCAAGAAGGGTCAACGGTTCGGGTGATTCGACGACATGCCATAAGAAACTTATTTCATTACCATTAGGATCGCTACTGTTGATGGCTGAAAGTGGAACAGAGGCACCAACACCAACGATCAGGTCAGGACCTGCTTCAGCGATGGGTGGCAAATCATTTTGAGATGATACCGTTATTACTGTTGAATCGGGAATACTTTCGATTTGCCCGTCCGTCACCGTTAAGATAAAAATATAGGTACCTGTTTTAATTGGCGTGAATTCAAATTTTGATTCATTCATAGAGGCAATAACTTCTGTGGGATTTGATTCGGCTGACTTCCAGCTATAGGATATGGGATCAGGACCTTCGTCAGGATCGATGCTGTTTTCTCCGTTGACTACAACTATAGAACGGAGCGTCACTGATTGATTGGGGCCAGCTTCAGCAGTGGGTCTTAAATTTGCAGTTGGCGGTGCAGGAGGCGCACTACAGGAAAATATTATGATTATCGTAGTCAACCAGAGAAAATATTTTTTATGATATCTCAAATCTTATAGCTTCTGTGCGGTTTTAGGGTAACGCATGGAGATTAATATCAGGGTATAGTCGAAGATAGAATTGTAACGAGATACTGTCAAACGTAGTGGTTAGATCGTATTATAGAATTGAGGTTTTTGTGTTGGCGGATACAGCAGTTAGAGTTAGGAATAAAACTTTCTGGTGTATTTATGAGTTGTGAAAGACCGGCGCTGAGTTTCAAGATATATTTTGAAAAATAATCTTTTGGATTGAATGAGGTTTAGATGTGTAGAAATATAATTGTGATCGTAGTGACATTTAACCTGTTGGGCTGTTGGTTATCGACCAAGACATTAGGTGATCGTACGGAGCTAGTCTTTCTCGCAAATGAGTTAGTGCAGATTACNGATACGGTTCAAGATGANAATCCCGCCTTCTTATGGCTTGGATTACGNAANCAAGAAGGGACTCAGACTCCCGAGACTAGAGCCATTGAGGATTATATTGTTGCATCGTTAGTCGATAATGGAATCGATTTCANTATATCGGAAAAAAATGAAAAGAAATGGTCAAAAAATGAGGCTCTTGTAGAGGTTGAGTTCGCTAATTATTCCATTGGTGGACGACTGATAAAATACGGTGATAAAACTTATGTCAGACTATTTATAGTAGATGAAAATTCCATAATNGTNGATTCTATCTTTAAAGGAGTAAGTGCTACTNANGTAGAGGATGAAGTAGAAGCACGTTCCAATACGGCTGGCATACATCAAAGTGATTTGCCACTTAATGTTGATCTGCATTGGATTCTTTNGCGAGACGAGGGTGGTATTCGAGAGCCTGTTGTATTGGAAGAGGGGTCNGAAATTGAGTCGGGCGATCAACTTCAGATAAGGTATCGCATAAGTAAGGACGCTAAGGTTTTTGCTTTTTTATTCAGTAATGAAGGAGGTATTGAGCCTCTTGTTAACGAGGATTTCATGTATTCAGGGTTACTCCACTTTGGTCCAACAGAAAACGGTTGGATTAAGATGGCGGAAAAAGACCGTGTCTACACAGCATATTTTTTAGTGGGCCCCAGACTTCTGGAAGAAAATAAAAATGAATTTATTCAAAACCTCCAAGAATTAATTGATCAGGGACAGATCCATGAGTTTACGGGCCTGAGTAAACAGGACCAACTTTTGGCTGACTTTATTTCACGTGCTTACGAATCAGACGTTTTTGTAGATATTNTTCGTGGACCTGAGGTGCCTTTGTCTACCCGTCAAGAGGTCTTTGTATATAGCGATGGAACTAGAATTAAAAGTTACGCCGAACTATTAAAAGGTACTCCACTGATAATACGGGCAGTGAGTTTTCGCGTTCAATAATGCATCTCATTATAGAACTGATATAATGGCTGAACAAAGAGTATTTATATTCGATTCCGTCATCCCAGCGACGTTTATTCTGCCGCCTTCAACAATATATATCGAATGATCATTGCGTAATGATTTGACCTGGTCATTAGTAAGTCCNGAATACGAAAACATACCACGNTGTTGAGCGATATACGAGAAATTACGTGAAGCTCCTTTTTCTCGTAGTGTATTTACAAATAATTTTCTCATTTTGCTTATTCTATTTCTCATTTCGTCAACTTCCGTATTCCAAATATTCCGTAATTCAGAATCATTGAGAATTTCAGTAACTATGGCTGCCCCATGAGCTGGTGGATTNGAATAACTAGTTCTAATGCCTATTTTTATTTGGCTTAAACTATTTAAAGCAGCCTCACTTGTTGCTGCAATTATGGTCAATGCACCAATTCGATCTTGATACAGACCAAAATTTTTGGAAAATGATGAAGCGATAAGAAGTTCGGAACCTTTNCGACACAAACTCCTTAATCCAGCAGCATCTTGATCAAGGTCGTCGCCAAAACCTTGGTAGGCAAAATCGATTAATGGTATCCAACCTCTTTCGTAGGATAGATCGCCTATCTCTTGCCATTGTTCAGCGGAAGGATCGACACCAGTTGGGTTGTGGCAGCATCCATGGAGAAGGACAATATCACCAGGCTTAGTTTCATTTAAACTTTCTATCATTGCCTCAAAGGATATTTTATTTTGAGAGGGATCGAAATAGGGATATGTCTCGATCTCTAAACCGGCAGATTGAAAGATTTTTGAATGATTCGCCCAGGTTGGTTGACTTAACCAAATTCGTGCGTCGGGGAAATGACGGTTTATAAAATCTGCGGCAGTCCGCAGCGCCCCAGTTCCTCCGGGGCTTTGGACGGATACAGCCCGGCCTTCGGCAATAATTTCATTTTCGTCACCTAAAAGTAGTTTTTGTATGGTAGAATTGTATTCCGGTGTTCCCTCTATTGCTAAATAACTTTTAGTTGTAGCTCTTGAAAGAATTCGTTTTTCAGCTATGGATACAGATTTTAAGATTGGGGTTTGTCCTAACGAATCTTGATAGACTCCCACGCCCAAATTGATTTTATTAGGGTTAGAATCATTTTTAAAAGCGCTACTTAGGCCTAGTATAGGATCAGCGGGGGCGAGGTCCAGTCTGTTGAACATGTATATCCCTTCGTTAATGTGTCAAATTAGAAGNTTAAAATAAATATGTTTAAAAAAAAATGAAACCTCCTGTCGTACAAACAGGCATACAAATACTGATGTGGAAGTAGTATCGTAATTTTTTACATAGTTATTCAACGAGCAATATTTTACGAATTTCTCAATTTGATATGTAAACTTGATGAAAAACTATGTCTGACTTAATTGTTATAAAAATTGGTGAAGAAGTAAGAAATACAAAACCAAAAATTCGAAGAGAATATGGTTTTCTTCTACATAAGAAATCTTTTACTTTCGACGGTAAGTTTTGAAAGAGAGTTCACCTTTGCGAACAAAGCTGATTTCTTTCCAACTATTCGGTTCCCAATGTGGGAAAAATGCATCCCCATTAATTTGTTTTGGTATGAAAGTCAGAATCATTTCGTCGCATATCGGAATTGTTTGATGATAAATTTCAGCTCCACCGAGTATAAAAACTTTGCCTTTTCCTTCTTTTTCAGCTCGGTCGAAGGCTAATTGCAGGTCGTTAAAGACGAGTGCTTCCCCGGGCGGTTGGTAGTTTGTGTTGTGGCTTAAAATGATATTTAATCGTCCAGGCAATGGATGCACTTGAAAAGATTCGTAGGTTTTTCTTCCTGCAATTATAGGGTATCCTCGTGTAGTTTTCCGGAAATGTTTCCAGTCATCAGGATAGTTCCAAGGTATGCCATTTTTACTGCCAATAACACCATTTTGACTTATGGCAGCGATTATAGATTTAATCATTATTCATAGTGCCCAGGATGAAAAAATGAATAGACGTTAGGCTCTTTTGATTGTAATGCTTCTTCTCGTGAGCCTTCAAATAATACGTGGCCTCCGTCTAACATGAGTAATTTCCCGTCAATTCTTTCAATGCTCATCAAGTCATGTGTGACGACAACTAAAGTAGTACCCAACTCTTCATTTATTGATAATAATAATTCATCAATTTCGGCAGCTGTAGTGGGATCCAATCCGGCAACGGGTTCGTCACACAGCAATATCTCTGGTTCAAGTACCATAGCTCTGGCAAGTGCAGCTCGTTTACGCATTCCACCTGAAAGTTGATCTGGTTTGTTATCATAAGAGGCTAATAGTGAAACGCTATCTAATCGAGTTCTTACGATATCCATGATTATATCGTTGTCTAGATTAGTGTGCATTTCAAGTGGAAGAGCAATATTTTCAGCGATTGTTAACGAATTCAGAAGCGCACCGAATTGAAACATAACTCCTACATTCAATGACAATTCACGCTGATTGTTTTCGTCAATGTTGTTCACCTCACGTCCAAGTAGCCTTAGTTCACCTCGAGAATGAGGTATTAGGCCAATCAAGGATTTTAGTAGAGTACTTTTTCCGCAGCCGCTTCTACCTAATATTATGGCTTTATCTCCATTATCTATTCGAATATCAATCTCATTTATTACTAACTTATCCTTATAAGCTACTATAAGGCCCGTAGCATCTATGGCTGGGTAAGGAGAGTCCATGATTAATAAACCAACAAGTTGAAAATTAAGTCGAGCACGATTATACCGATAAGTGAAGTAACGACAGATTCAGTTATGGCTCGACCTACACCAACCGCTCCGCCACTAAACTGTAGGCCTTTGAATACGGCGATTGTTGTTATAATCCAAGCAAAGAAAAAACTTTTTATTATCCCGCTGACGATATCTCTTAAAAACAGTGATCCGGTTATTTGTTGAATGAAAGCCTCTGGTGAAATGTCCAGTGTGGTAATCGCAATGAAGATACCTCCCGCAAGGCCAACCGTATCGGCCAATATTGTTAATAAAGGTACTGTAATAATCATGGCCCAAAGCTTTGGAACGGCAACAAAAATTAGCTGGTTCAGGGCCATAGTTTTTAGAGCATCGAGCTCTTCGGAGAATTTCATTGTTGCAATTTATGCTGCTATGGAAGAACCCGAGCGCCCGGCAACCATAATTGCCGTCATTAGGGGTCCTAATTCTCTTGTTATTCCGATAGCGAGGAGGTCTGCTACGAAAATATCTGCCCCGAATTGGCGCAATTGAGCAGCAGACTGTATTGCAGATACGGCTCCTATTAGAAAAATAACAAGGCCTATTATTGGTAATGCTTGTGCGCCGATTATATAGGATTGATCTATAAAAGAATCACGCCTTACAGCATTTTTTTTTCCGATACATGTGACAGCGAAATAACTCAGATCAGTTATTAGCATAACGAATTGTTTTATTGATTTACATTTTTCAATCAATTTAGTATCGAGTTTCTCAAGGAAAGTTAGTTGGGTGTGTTTAGTTTG
>NZPK01000105.1 GCA_002693325.1 Gemmatimonadota bacterium
AATCTTTTTATAATTAATTAACCCTATTAGGAAAGACACATCAAATCAAACGTTGCAGGAAAATAGTTTCATTATATTATAATTTGTACTTAACACAACACTATCGGATACGCAAGGAGAACGGCCGTGAAAAAAAAATATGTCAGTAGTGTACTGACTAAACCTAACGGTTTCACACGAGGCATTGAAGGGCCCGCCTGCGACAAAGATGGTGTCCTATACGCAGTAAACTATGAGCGTCAAGGCACAATTGGAAGCGTCTCACTCGACGGCGAAAGTAACGTTTTTATCGACTTACCCACTGACAGTATCGGAAATGGCATACGATTTCATAGCAGTGGGGATATGCTTATAGCAGACTATACGCAACATAATATCTTACGAGTTGACATGAAGACCAAGGCGATCTCTGTTTTTTCTCATGAACCTCGCATGAATCAACCAAACGATATAGCCATCGCGAAAAATGATACTGTCTACGCATCTGACCCGGATTGGGCTAACGACAGTGGACAAATATGGAAAATAGACAACCAAGGGAAGCCAGAATGCTTAGAAACCAACATGGGAACAACCAATGGGATAGAAATAAGTCCTGATGAAAAAATACTATATGTAAATGAAAGCCTTCAACGAAACGTATGGGCATATGACATTTTACCAANTGGGAANATAGAAAACAAACGTCNCCTGATTNAGTTTCCAGACTTTAACATGGATGGTATGCGCTGTGACATACAAGGAAANATTTATATAACTCGACATGGTAAAGGGACNATCGCAAAACTCTCTCCCACCGGAGAAGTTCTTTTAGAAATCGACTTAAAAGGCCAAGATCCTAGTAATCTTACTTTTGGGGGNCCNGACGGGTGTACGTGTTACGTCACGATTCAAGACCGAGGTAANATTGAATCGTTTCAGGTNGAACACCCNGGTCGNAGTTGGGCTCTACACACAGNACATTTATAATCGNATGCGCTTTTTNTCTTTGTGGACGAATTCCATTTTAACCGGCATACTGCTAGCACTCTCTTTTCCTGGACCGCCATTAGCATCTCTACAATGGATTTATAGTCCTTATTGGGCTTATTGCTCACTTNTCCCACTNCTATATTCGTTAACTCAGTGTAACGGTCGAAAAGCATTTTATTTGGGATGGGGCGCCGGAATTACACACAATCTTCTGTGCCTATACTGGGTCGCTTATACTCAGGGTGGCGGACCTGCAGTTGTGGGTGGAACATTACTACTAGCCCTTTATCTTGGTTTATTTACAGCAGCCTGGGCATGGGTCTTTAACAAAGCCTACCAAAATTGGCATTCTCTATCTTTTTGCCTCGCTCCAATCCTATGGTCAACAATTGAATACGCTCTTTCTCTGGGTGAATTGGGTTTCCCATGGCTTTTGCTGGGACATGGACACGCAGCACAAATACAGTTCATTCAATTTGCTGCATATACAGGCGTTTACGGTGTCTCATTCTGGATCGTAGCCATAAACNCATTAATAATGANGNGTATTTATGAAGAAAATCGCCTCAGGAAATACTGTTTGATTGCNATCGCCACGAGCTTTATAGGTCCATGGGNTTATTCAAAATCAGTAATGAGCAATGGTGAATTATCTGGCGAATTTATCCGAGTAGCCCTCGTACAACCTAACCAACGCTTAGAAGATAAATGGGGACCGAACGGCTTGGAAAATAGCCTCAATAAACTTCAAAACCTTTCCCTAAAGACATTACCTGAAAAACCAGAGCTCATTGTCTGGCCCGAAACAGCTCTCCCCTGTTACTTACAGCATTCTGCATACTGTCAAAATCAAATACGTGAGTTTGTAAATTCTACAGACATTCCACTTTTAACCGGAGCTTCCCATTATGACTCAGCTACAAGACATCCATTCAACTCAGCTTTTTTTATAACACCAAACTCTTCNGATTTAAGTTCTTACGCAAAAATGCATCTAGTTCCTTTTGGAGAGCGAACACCGTATCGGGATACGATCCCGTTTTTACGTTCCATAGATTGGACTAAATGGACCGGTGACTTAGGGCCCGCGGAATTCTCTCCCGGTGTCGAACGAACGCTCTTTAACCATCCCAAAGGAAAATTAGGGACACTTATTTGCTTCGAATCCGTTTTTCCTGACCTTGTACGACGTCATGTCTTTCATGGAGCACAGGTGCTCATTAATATCACCAATGACTCCTGGTTTGGTCTCAGTGCAGGTCCCTATCAGCATGCATTGCTAAATGCCATGAGAGCTATAGAAAATCGTATAGCCATAGCAAGATCAGCGACTACCGGACAATCTCTTTTTATTGACCGATTTGGAAGGCAATTTAAGCAGAGCGACCTTTTTGTGGAAACAAGCATAATTAGCGAGGTTAAACTCGAAACGTCCGGGTCTTTTTACACTCGCAACGGCGACCTATTCGCATGGATTTGTTCCTTAACTACGGCAATAACTCTAATCATATTATTTAGAAAATCGCGTATAGCCTCATGAATGAAAACAATGAAGAAGTCCAATCGTCATCTGCACCAAGCACGGGAGACATGGGATTCCTGGAACATTTAGAGGAACTACGCTGGCGCATTCTTCGTGCCATGGCTGCTCTAATCGTTGGATCTATCCTCTGTTTTTCATTTTCTGACTACCTGATGGATCTACTNATTCAACCATATGAAGAGGCAGTTCTAAGCATTGAGAATGAACAAAAATTAGACGCAATAGCCTCCGTGGAATCCTTCTTAAAAGGTATGTTTTACGATAACGAACCATCGGTCCAGGCNGATGCAAGCATAGTCGAAATCCCCTCCCATAGACGGCTTCAGGCTCTAAGGCCCATGACCTATTTTTTTATTAGNATTCAAGTGGCCTTACTCGGAGGATTGTTAATAGCCCTACCTATAATTTTCNTAGAAATATGGAAATTNATTGCGCCGGGTCTACTAAAAAANGAACGCAGCCTGATCATTCCTATCGTGTCTTCGAGTGTTTTTTGTTTTACTNTGNGAGGTGCTATAGCTTATTTCTTAGTCTTNCCNATGGGACTCCGGTTTTTTCTGGCTTTGGAGCCTCCGGATATGACTTCTCANTGGGCTGCTGATGAATACGTTGGGTTTGTAATCCGACTATTATTCGGTTTTGGACTTGTCTTCGAAATGCCTGTCATAACACTCTTATTAGCAAAAGCAGGCCTAATCACTTCAAAACTTATGCGCCAGTATCGACGTTATGCCATAATCGGAATTTTTGTAGTCGCTGCTTTTATCACACCACCAGATCCAGTATCCCAACTGATGATGGCTATGCCATTGCTTTTTTTATACGAAATTAGTATCTGGGTTTGTAAAGTAGTTGGCAAAAAAAAGAAGAACTAAAAAAATATATTATTTGGATTAGAAATCACGCCCTATCCCCACGAAACTACGAAAGTTACTGGCATTTATCACGNTGCCCCAAGCCATTACTTTTTGGTAACCAAATTCTATGGTGAGGCTCCAAGTCCCAGGCACAAGAANACCACATAAAGCATTAAACAAGAATTTGTTTGCNGAACTACTGGCATTNCTTCCGCTTGGAGGCTCTATGCTCAATTGGGCAATACCTAATCCCGCACCCAAATAAGGTCCGGCGTTTCTGTAACTTTTCTGCAACCATTGGAGATCTGTTTCAATCGAAAGATTCTGAAGATCATCGGCACTACGTCGATACGTCATTCCTAAGCGCCAATGATCTGTGATCATTTGACCTAAACGCAAACCAACAACCGAAACATTATTTTTTTGACTTGAAATCAACATTGCTGGTAANTTTAAATCTCTATTTTGTGACCAATTCANATTNGAANNACGCCCCCAATCCATACCCGTCATAAAATAAATTGAACGTCGCCCCACAACGCTNGATNGAGGTGATTGTTTTTCATCTTCAGCNTAATNATTTGTTGATGTNGCTTTTATTTTANCAGAAAGTTCAAACCAGNTATCTGAGGGAATCGACCACTGTAATAGCGCAATATCCTCCTTATCATACCTCTTTAGAATCTCAGCAATACTGAATTTGGGAAACATCCGCAAAACAGAAATATCTGCAACGGGAACATATGTCTCTCCCTCAGAGCGGATCACGATATGTTTGTCGCCGACACCTACGCCATCGTCAGTGCCCTTATCTATATAGACCAAAGTTGGAGTNACTCTAATGACGTAACCCATCTCTTGTGACTGGACACAGAATGTGGAGCCAAACAGAAAACCAGCCAAAATCATAAAGTGTTTCATTTATCACGTGACTCCAGATCCTGAGCCATCAAGTATTCTTCCTCATCCTCTAGTAGGTCTTCAAAATCTTCGCTAAAATCACCCACAACCTCATCTTCTCTGTTTTTCTTTATGAAATAAAGAATCATAATTACAACAAGTATTCCGATAAGAACCCCAGCTAACACATTAGTAGATGTTAGAATATCCGAAACATTAGAGAACCATGTGGGCTCCAATTCAGTTTCTTCAATTTCTATCGTCTCGAGNTCTTCCAATAATCCATCCTGTTCGACTGTCGTAATTTCATCAACTATAATAGAATCACGTTGCACTATTAGATTTAGCGTATTCCCAGCAATCTCCAGTTTCACATCAGTATCTTCATCATATCGAAGAATGAGTTCGCGAGCAGATTCCTGNCGGAGATCNTCAACTGCAATCTGTATGTTGCGATCTTGGTCTTCCTTTTGACGAACTTCATATTCTACCAGCCGTTCATCGAGAGAAACCATATACGAACGTAACTTATTCAACTCATCCCAAACTTCCTTAGCAAAAACCGGATAAGCTGAAATCGTATTTTGGG
Source organism: Gemmatimonadota bacterium (assembly GCA_002693325.1). Lineage (GTDB taxonomy): Bacteria > Latescibacterota > UBA2968 > UBA8231 > UBA8231. Next base: position 4,862 of record NZPK01000105.1, read on the forward strand.
ACTTAGCATAATTCTTAACAGTCTCTTCCAACCCACTCACTAAGTCAACAATATCAGACATATTTTGTGATTTATCATCTTCTACTATCGGCGGTATTTTTGAGGTGAATTCATATTCAGCCACATCACCTAATTCAGGGTTGGAAAACACTTTCGAAAGTACCACGGTCGCGCCTAACTTGTCTATGAATCTCACATCACCAAAACCAATAGGTTCGTGAGGAACACCTAGAACAGCACCACTGATTGGATGAATAATTGGGGGGCCCTCCCGTAACAAAGTTACTCCCGTACCTATATCCAGTACACGGGTATCGTCCACTTCGATAACAACCGAAGGGATGTCATCTTCATTTACNTTCAAAACGCGAGTCGTAATTAATTCAGCTCGAGCAACAGCAACGGTAAACAGGAAAGTTAGAACTACATTTATGTGAAACATATTTTATCAACTCTCGTTTATTTTACACTNATTTTTCTAACTGACCCAAGNAATTTCGCTANTCACTTACATTGACTCAGATCCGAACTCCTTCAGCAATTCTATTGTTCCAGTTTCCGACAAGTCGTTATCCAACTGTTGACGTCCAACTAGACCTATTCCCGGGGCAAAATAAGAAGCATAAGAATAATTTTGGGAAGCAGATGATTTTCGAAAACTTGTAATTATTTGCAAACATTTTTCGTACTTTCTGTCTCCCGCGGTAATTATTGTATCCACTGCACTAACTCTTTTTTCTATATGAAACCCTTTACTTCTATAGGAATACGAATCTCCGATGCTGGACTGAGAAGCAAAAACAACATTCACCTGCCCCTCTGGGTCGATTTCGTANACTTTGCCATCTTGCCGGTAAGCCAAAGACCCATCTTCGAAGAANTATACATCTTGCTGATCACGACGCTCATGACTTACTATCTGACGTCGCACTTCACGAAAACGGTCCTCCGCCGGGTCCTCCACGCTGTATATCCAATAGTTACCAACAACTAACGGATAATAATCTTCCACTACATATAGTGTTTTTGATGTATCTCTTTCGACATTTATACTATCGGTAGATATGGATGTTATTTTCCAGATTCCAAATGACGCGACACTAAGGCACGCACAACCAGAAATTCCTATTATTCGCCTTAAAATTAAACTTTTTCCCATAATTTATTTCTCAAATAGATTCTTCTAACCAGTGTATCGACGGGAGATTAAAAATCTTTAAAATTGATCTTATTTATTTGATTGAAGTTGAAAAAGATTTACTATAAACTCGAAGACAAAATGAGAAAGTGAACTACTTTTTAAGCTACATCAACCTTAGTTATTGTTTTTCGGAAATGCCGACTTTCCCAACTAAAATAGACTACCGGAATAACAACAAGTGTTAGAATAGCCGTACTGACCATTCCACCCAACATCGGTAGAGCAATACGACGCATCACATCCGACCCGAGTCCTTCCGATAAAAATATTGGAATCAAGCCAGCGATTATTGTTATAGTAGTCATCAATTTCGGTCGAACTCGCATCACGGCTCCACTTTTTACAGCCATCAACAAACCCGCAAGGTCTCGAGGTGCATTCATTCGGATCTGCTGATCGATGTATAAAAGCATTACTATCGTTGTCTCTACCGCCACACCACCTAATGCTATAAATCCGACACCTACAGCTACTGAAAAATTATATTTTGCAAAATACATTGCCCATACACCTCCGACTAAACCAAAAGGTAAAGCCAGAAGAACTATGCACGTTCGATCCAACCGACCGAAATATAAAATCAAAAGTATTAAAACAACCATAATAGCCGCAGGGATAGCCACCAACATTCGAGAATTTGCTTTCTCCATCTGTTCGAATTGTCCCGACCATTCTACGGTGTAACCAGATGGGAGACTTACTGTACTTGCCACTATATTTCTAGCTTGTTTGACATAACTACCGACATCACGACCGAAAATATCGACAAACACCCAACCAGTTAACCTTGCATTCTCGGATTTTATCATCGTGGGCCCTTCCACAAATTCGATTGAAGCAAGTTCGCCGAGAGGTATGTGCGCCCCAGACGGTGTAGGAACTAGAATATCAGATATATTCTCTGCGTGTTCTCTAAAAGGACGCCCATATCGTAGAATAATATTATAACGTTCCCGACCCTGTATGGATTCAGAGATCTTCATTCCACCCAAAGTCGTTTGTATGACCTGTTGAAATACACCAAGGTCGATATTCTGTCTGGCAAGCTCATCTCTATCGGGTAAAATATCGAGATATTTTCCAGATACTACACGATCTGCAATAGCGGAACGAGTACCTGCGATATTTTTTACTAGTGCTTCAACTTCTAACGAGATCCGGTTAATATCCTCGAGATCTGTGCCAGAAATCTTGATCCCTAATGGTGTACGAATTCCGGTCGAGTTCATATCCATTCGAATCTTTGTCGGATACCCCCAACTATTTACTAGGCCGGGCATTTTAACTTTACTATCGAGTTCATTGATCAAGTTTTTAACACTTAATCCCTCACGCCATTCTTCTTTCGGTTTCAAACGTATCCAACTCTCTATCATCGAAATTGGAGCCGGATCCGTTGCTGTATCTGCTCGTCCAACTTTACCAAATACTTGATCGACTTCTGGAATAGTCTTAATTAGACGGTTTGTTTGGGATAGAATTTCTTTTGCTTTTGTAATTGAAACACCAGGCAATGTCGTGGGCATATACAAAAGCTCACCTTCATAGAGGTCAGGCATAAATTCAGACCCCATTTTTGACAGCGGGAAAATCGTACTTGCAAACAAAACCAATGTAACAATCAGAGTGGTCACTTTATATTTGAGTGCCAAATTTAAAATAGGTCTATATAATGCAACACATCCACGGTTGATAAAATTACGATCACCCCTAATAATTTTTCCCCGCAAGAACCAAACCATTAAAACCGGAATTACTGTCACAGATACAAAAGAAGCGAAAGCCATGGCATAGGTTTTTGTGAACGCAAGCGATGAAAAAAGTCGAAAAGATTCACCCTCTAATGCAAAAACTGGGAAAAATGAAACCGTAATTATTAAGAGAGAAAAGAAAATTCCAGATCCCACCTCTTTCGCTGCTGAAATTATTACTTCTCGTTTTTGTAGATTCGTAGCTGAAACCGGTAATTCGGAAATTTTTCGATGAGCATTTTCTACCATAACAATCGACGCATCGACCATAGCCCCTATAGCTATAGCTATGCCACTCAACGACATTATATTGACAGTAATTCCTTGAAAATACATGACAATAAATGCACCGAAAATACCTAATGGTAATGTTATGATAGCTACTGAAGCAGACCTTAAATGCGCTAGGAATACAAAACAAATTAAAACAACTATTAATGCTTCCTCTACTAGTTTACTTGTCAAATAATGGACGGCGCCTTGAATCAAAGGAGCTCTATCATAAACCACTTGTAACTCTATCCCCTTAGGAAGAGCAGACTTCAATTCCTCTATTTTTTCTTTTACCGCCCGTATTACTGCAAGTGCGTTCGCTCTTGAACGCATTATTATAATTCCACCAACTACCTCACCTTCTCCATCCAGTTCGACGAGGCCCCGCCGTAATTCAGGTCCTTCGATAATTCTCGCTATGTCAGATAAAACTACCGGTGTGCCGTTATCTGCATATACCACAACTTTTTGTAAATCATGTAGATTAGTGATATATCCTTTCGAGCGAATAATTAACTCCATTTCCCCCTGCTCTATTACACGCCCACCCACTTCTTTGCTGGCAGTTCGAACTGCCTGAATGATCCTATGTAAAGGAACATCATATGCCCGAAGTCGGTTCGGATCGACTAAGACTTGATACTCTTTCACAAACCCACCTACGGAGGCTACTTCAGATACGCCATCTACACTCGCCAGTTCAAATTTTAAAAACCAATCCTGTAGTGACCTGAGATACGCTAAATCGTAATCCCCTTCTTTATCTACAACTGCATACTGATACACCCAACCTACACCAGTAGCGTCTGGTCCGATCTGAGGCCTAGCATTCTGAGGTAAATCTCCCTCAATCTTCGATAATGCTTCAACAACTCTGGATCGTGCCCAATACTCATCTACTCCATCTTCAAAAACAATGTATACAAATGATGACCCAAACATGGAATATCCACGCACATCTTTAGTTCTTGGTAATCCTAACATGGTAGCTGATAATGGGTAAGTTACTAGATCTTCAACAATCTGAGGGGATTGACCGGTAAAGTCAGTACGAATAATAACCTGAGTATCCGATAAATCCGGAATAGCATCTAGTGATATGTTCTTTATTGCCCATAATCCAAAAATCGTTAAAGATGCCATTAAGAGAAAAACTATAAACTGATTCTTAACAGACCAATCGATTACTTTGGCAATACGATCTATTTCCGGAACTTTTAACTTACCCAAGCCATCATTTTTCATCGTAAGCCTTCGATGAATTGTGTTCTTCATCCAAACCGAGTCCTTCTATGGGATCCTGCATCTTACGGAATGATTCGCGCAACGAACTCTCAGAATCAATCATGAACTGGCCACTTACTACAACACGCTCGCCTTCGTCCAACCCTTTTTTAATCTCCGTTCTATCATTACTCTGAATTCCCGTTCGAATTTCCTTTGGAATGAACCTTCCATTACCCATTGCGATTACTACAAAATCGCCTCTCATGCTTTTCAAAATAGCTTCTGAAGGAATACTCAGACGACTAGCGACACTAGTTTCAAAGATTACATCTGTGTAAGCACCAGGCCTCAAGGAACCATCAAAATTTTCGAGAACTAAACGAACAGTAGCGGTTCTACTGATTTCATTAATTGTGGGATAGATATAATCGACATCGGCAATTCTGACCGAATTACCTAAGTTTGGAAATGTTACCGTAGCCTTACTCTTTAACGATATAAACTGTAAATCTTTTTCTGCTACACTAACTTCAATCCATACGCTACTATAATCCTGGATGGTCGCAATTTCGTCACCAGGATGAATATAATTACCCTCAGTGACAGAAAGAGAACTCAAAACGCCATCCACCTCTGAATAAAATGGCACTATTTGCCACTGTTTTTCTTTTGATTTCATCTCAANAATTACATCATCATCGATACCTAATGACTTCAAGCGTCTTGCACTAGAAAAGATCCGACTATCGCTTCGCGTAGCTAAGGCAGCAAGAAAATCTTGTTGAGCTGATACTAGCTCTGAACTGTATAAGGTGTANAGTAGATCGCCTTTTTTTACTTTATCTCCCAAGGCCGTAATCTGGAGATGCTCTATCCAGCCTGAGACACGACTCGAGATAGCATTGCGGAGGCGTTTATTTTCTGTGACACGTCCGTAACTTCTTAATTCTATACCAAAATCCGAATGGATTACTTTTTCCGTTCGGACTCCCATNTTTTGAATGGTTTCTGGAGAAATAGTTATCGATTCTTTGGAAGTGTTATCGTCGACGGACGGCGTTCTAACCTCATTTTCATTGTATCTATTGACGCGGACTAAGTCCATGCCACACATCGGACATCCACCGAATTCATCAACAACATAATTCAAATGCATAGGGCAAGTATAGGTGTCTCGTTCAGCGAAAACATACCCCACCCAAAAAACAATGAGGCATGGGATACATTTAATTAATCTCATCAGTCGGTTCTCCAATCAGGTGACTATTAAATTCTGCAGAAAGACTGGTTTGGATGCTAAGTTTAGTCTGTATCTGGGATTCAATACTCAACTCATCAATCTGAGCGATCAAGACCGATGTCAAAGAAATAAGTCCGGCCTCATAACTGCGATTAGCAGTTTCTATTACCTCCTTGCGCGAAGCTTTTTTCTCCCTCAAAATCTGGATATCTTCGGTAACATTCTGGTAATTGGCTTGCAAGACAGACATCTGTTTCAACCAATCCCGGCAGGTTCTCTCATAGATTAACGTCGCTTTTCGTTTATCGTATCGAGCAGCGCGTATCCTAGGTTTTTGGTTCTTCTTATACCATATGGGGATCGAAACGGATGCCTGTATATTAAACCAGTCATTATCGAGAGATTTCTGTTCGAATTGACGAGTCTTNTACGTAGCCTGAATTCTAAAATCTGGAAAATAGGAAGCTTCAACAATTTCAAGATCATTGAATTTTAATTTTAAAATTTCCTCGGCAATTTTTATCGGTAACAATGATGTTTCTGTTTGATCCCAATAAAGATCGCTATTCTTTAAAGATTCTATTTGGGNTACTTCACCTACTAACCATTTTAATTCTTCCTCTGTGGAAAACATTTCGTATTCTAATTTATTCAGACGTTGTTCAACTTCCATTCTATCTACATCAACTTCAAAAAATAGTGCGTAAACGGGCATTCCTGATGCTAATTGCCCCTTCAATTCGGANTCCATCAGATCGTAGTAGATAAGCTGTTGTTTAGCCAAATCTTCAAGTGTTTTTATTTTTTCATATTTTGCTACTTGGCTCACAAATCGCGCTTTCAAGCGCTTGAGCATATAGTGCCCAGATAGTTCACGATGCTTAGACAAGATTTTTTTCTCTGATGATTCAGCTTTACGAAGGAAAATTGAAGGTACATTTTGAACAAATCCGATAGATCTTGTAGGCGANAGCAACCGTTTATATTCTGGGTCATCAAAAAACATATTATCTGTCCCTATATAGAACTGAGGATCTGGCAAGGCTAATTCCGCTACCGACAATTCATCAAACAGATCTTTTTGCACAAAAAATTGTTGTACTTCCGGATGATCACGGAGCTTTTCGACGTAGAATTCCATGTCGGAAGCCATAGAAGAACCAAAACTAAAATGCGCAAACCACCCACTTAACAGTAAAACCTTTGTTTGCATCCTATACTCCAAGCTTTAACAGTTGGTTGACCCGGCTATATATGCCAGGTAAAACTAAAACATGACGATAAAAAATCTGTCCGCTTAGAGCACTTTTTTTGGAGGATATTCTATACCACGGGGAAAAATAGACTGCGGAGAATTTAATTCTACTGATCTCAACAAAATTCGGGAAAAATATTCGAGGCTATGTTCCTCAGAAACAATNGAAGCTTGCCCGGAAAGTTGACAATGTCTAACACATTTTTCGCACTCAACATTATTTTTTTCGTCAGAATCTGTGTCACGATCTTGCCCAATAAAGGTTTCCGACTCCTCTGATTGCGTAGCTTCATGGCAGGACATCTTTTCCTGGCCATGCGATACTTGCTTNGTCTGACTACAATCGCAATGCAACATCGCAGCAATGGCGAAATCATTCATAAAAAACGATCCGANTGCACACAGCACAATTGGAATGNGTAGAAACTTATTTGCCATTTTTTTGTTCTACTTCACGCATAAAATTCCCCATAAGGCAGGCTGTATACGACAACAATAAGTCGGTCATANATACCACATAATTATACAAGCAAAACCGTATACGTCAATTTTTTTTAAAAAATATACCTGCTTAATATCAAACAACCGATTTGTGCTCAAAATAGTATTCAATATATTTTTTTATATGTTGCAGTTAAATCTAGACTATACGGGAGTTTTTTTATGAGCCTGAATACAACACGCATTGGCTTAGTGGGCTATGGCATTATCGGACAAGCTGTTCACCAAATGATTAACAAAGACCCCAAAAACGGGATGGAAGTAGTATTCGTTCACGATCAATTCGCAACTGCACTTGAAGGTGTCGATCCTGATCTTGCATTATCCGATTTAGCTGAGTTTAACGAATACGAAGCAGATCTTATTGTAGAAATGGCACACCCCGATGTAACGCGAGCCTGGGGTAAAAAAATCTTAGAAAAAACGAATTATATGTTTATTTCAGTTACTGCGTTAGCAGATCGAGATTTGGAAAAATCAATTGAGGAAACTACTCAACAACATGGAACACGTGCATTTGTTCCACACGGCGGTGTAGTGGGTATGGATGCCCTTCTCGAAAACCGAGATATTTGGGAATCTGTCGACGTGATTATGAAAAAACCACCTGCAAATGTCGACTGTGCCGCTGCAGGTTTAAATCCAGACGAAATAACGGAAGAGACAACACTCTATGATGGCCCTACTCGAGGTATTTGTCCGATGTTTCCCCGAAATGTTAATACCCACGCTGCAATAGCCTATGCCGGCATCGGTTTTGATCGAACACATTCAGTACTCTTAGTCGATCCTGCATGGACTGAAGCTACAGTGGCAATACACGCTAAGGGCCCTGGAATAGACCTTCACGTTGAAAGGATAGAAGGCATAACAGGTGTCACNGGTGCTTCAACNCCAGCATCAATTTATAACACAGTTCAAATGATCGGATCAAAGGGCCCAGGTATACATTTAAGATGAAACCATTTGCTAAAATTCCTACTCAGATCCCACGTTCTGGAATACGTGAGATAATGGATCTTGCTTGGTCTGTTGAAAAGACTGGTCCGGTTATCCATCTAGAAGTCGGACAACCGGACTTCTCTACTCCCAAGCACATTGTTGAAGCTACATGTCGCTACGCAAGAGATGGGCATACCAAATATGTTCCGAATGCCGGCGTCGATGAATTACGTGCAGCAGCTGCCAATTATTTTCAACGGAGGAGTGGCGTAGCAACTGACCCAAATCAAATTGTTGTAACTCCTGGTGCCGTTATGAGTATTGCAACAGCCTTTTTGTCAATCCTTGAACCAGGTGACGAGGTACTACTACCAGATCCAGGTTGGCCTAATTACCATATGGCAGCAAGTTTAGTCCACTCAAAACCTGTTTTTTATGACTTACGAGCCACAGACGACTTTCTGCCAGATCTCGACCAACTAGAAACACTAGTTACTAGTCGCACAAAATTAATCCTACTGTGTACTCCGTCAAACCCAACAGGCCAAGTATACAGTGCCTCACTAATGGAACGACTAATTCAATTTGCCCAAAAACATGATTTATGGGTAATCTCTGATGAAATCTATGCAGATATTGTCTTTGGCGACGAATTCTCATCGGCACTTTCTTTTGACGAGGAGCGAACACTCATTGTTAGCGGAATGTCCAAAAGCTATGCCATGACTGGATATCGCGTTGGGTTCACTCGGGGACCTTTAGCATATGCAGAATTAGCCTCTAAATTACAGGAACCTTTTGTTTCCTGTGGGACAGGTTTCTCACAACTGGCCTCAGCAGAAGCCTTGGATGGACCACAAGACTGTGTGTTGGAAATGAAAGATGCTTATGCNCACCGGCTTCAAATTGCTCTCGATGTCCTTCGTAAATACGACTTATATAGATACAGCCCAGGCGGAGCCATCTACCTACTTATAGATATATCTAAATCAGGACTTGGCTCACATGAATTTGCCATAAAATTACTAGAAGAAAAAAGAGTAGCCGTAGCGCCAGGAAATACATTTGGTAGGATGTGNGCNGACCACGTACGTGTTTCCATCGCTTCTTCAGATGAAAATATACGTAGTGGAATTACATCAATATGTGAAATGGTACGTGAATTACAGATTCAATCATGAAACAATAACTCAAGTTATTTTTTAACTATCTCAAGAAATTCATTTAAGGCGCGTGGCATCTTATTTGACCTTAACTTTAAAAACTTGTCGTAATCATCCTAATCAAAATCACTACCGAGATTTTCTAAACTATCTTTCTAAAGGTGTTGTTTTTTGCTGAAGATCGGGAAAATCCCACAAGTAAAATGAACCTATAGACTAACAATTAAATAAAGAATCCAGTAACTCCTCTATTTTTTCGGTTTACAAACAGAGTCTCTTTGTAANAGAGGTAGCTCTATTTCTCCATTTCNAACTNCCTCAACCATATTCTTCAATACTCTTGTAGTAGGCTCGCACNTAAATNCATCTTTTAATTTCTTTTGAGAAACCATAACTCCCTACAGTTTTTAAAAAACACAGCTCATGTGTTTTACATTCAAATTAAAGGTATTTTTCTCCACTCTCAGTCCCAAGTTTATCNGTCACGTCTCGAACGCGCTGTGCTTCATCTTTTCGACAAACCAGCAATGCATCGGCCGTATCAACGACNACAAGGTCCTCTACTCCAATTAACGCAATAATCTTTCCGGAATCAGCATAAACAGTTGAATTATTGCTTTCAATCGAAATAACCTCACCCGAAAACAGGTTTCCTGATATATCAGTTGGAAGCACATCCGTCAAAGCNGCCCAAGAGCCAATATCCCCCCAATCAATATCGGCTTCAATAGTTGCAACATTTTCNGCTCGTTCAATTATCGCATTATCNACTGCTATTTCTTTAAGTTTTGGGTATTCGTTCATTATGACNTTGCTTTCATGGATAGTACCAACAGCATCTGCAATACGCATTAATCCTGCATAGATATCAGGTTCATAANGCTTAAATAGATCCAATACAGTAGATGCCTTCCAAACAAACATATTGCTATTCCACAAATANTTCCCAGAATCATTATATGATTTTGCAGACTCCAAGTCGGGCTTTTCAGTAAAAGCCTCTACAGAGTGAATAGAAATTGCATCAACGCTAGTCAACTTTGAACCTCGACAAATATATCCGTAGCCTGTTTCGGGACGTGTTGGCTTAACACCCAAGGTGAANAAATAATCTGGAAAATCATTNAATGCCTTTTCCGCAACACTGAGCAAACCACAAAACTCTCTATTCTTTCCTATGTAGTGATCCGAACCCAAACTTGCAATAATACAGCCTGGATCACGTGCTTCGAGCAAAGCACACTCCAACCCAACTGCCGGTCCNGTGTTACGCAAAGCAGGTTCAACAATAATTTGACTTCTTGATAAATCAGGTAATTGTTCTTGGACTAAACATGCTGTTTCTGCTCCGGTNGAAANATAAATATTTTCTGTACTCGCAATGGGTTTTATCCTTTCAACAGCATCCTGTANCATCGTAGCAGTTCCTGTCATCGAATGAAATTGTTTCGGACGTTTCTTTCGACTATATGGCCATAAACGCGTACCGATTCCACCAGCCCTTATAACAATTTTCAAAATTTTGACTCCTATTATCCACCTGCTAATGCAGCGGAAGTGATGTATTCTAGTTTACCTTCAACCGTTTCTATAAATATCTGTGCACCCGGTTTCAATAACGCAGTATTACCAGCAGCTAATTCATATTCTCCATCTATACTACTCAATCTAGCTNACCCACTGACAACNGTTAACGCTTCAAGNTGATNTCCTACTTCGTATCTTCTATTTAACTCACAGAAATAATNAGTACGGAAATATTCACAGTCGACTAAAGTGCNACCTTTTTCAGTAGCATCAGGAAGTGTAGACCAATGTTGTGGAGAGGGAAGTTCGGCTGAAAAGTCAATCACATCCATTGCCCTATTCAAATGTAAGTCTCTCGGTTTTCCATCTAAGCCGGGACGATCATAATCATAAATTCGGAATGTAAGGTCACTAGACTGTTGGACTTCATAGATCACCACACCTTCGCAGAGTGCATGGACAGTTCCAGGCGGAGAAAAAACTAAATCGCCACGATTAACGGGGAAAAAACGAATTACTTCCTCAACCAAACCAGCATTCACAGCATTTTCGAATTCTTTNGGACCAACACCGTCCTTTAAACCATAAGCCACTCGCCCTCCGGATGAATGTAGGACAAACCAGGCTTCCATTTTCCCCCTNTCTNCAAGTCCGTTTTGTTTCGCGTATAGATCATCAGGATGAACCTGAATAGATAAATCCTGACATGCATCCAGTAATTTAATTAATAACGGAAAATCTCCGCTATTCTCATTGGGCACAACGGCCCCAAAAAGTTCAGCCCCATAATCTGCAATCAATTGCGTTACTTTAGCTCCAACTAAAGGCCCTTCAGCCACTGTACTTTCTCGTTCAGCATAACCAGAGAGCTCAAATGATTCACCTATCGATAACTTGGGTGGNAGTTTTTTTTTAAATAAAGTTTCAAGCCTTCTACCTCCCCATACCATTTCTCTATAGTACGGGGCCAAAGGTAAAATATTAGGAAGACTAATAGGCATTAATATTCTTCTTTCAATAAATGCAATCGGGTTTAAGAATCAACTTTTTCGAATAGGCTAGTAATTCACTCTTCTTATCTATATCTGAATCTAAGGGAAGTTGTGCAACCCCAATAAGTCGACGCATGATTTCTACTCCGGAAAACCTCAATGCTAACTCAGGTTGAAACTGGGGAAGACTCGGATATAAATCAAAAACTTCTATAGCACGATTTAAAGGTGTTCCTGCCAGAACTAAGTGCCCAATAAGTATACCCACATCAAATTCTGCAGGTCCCATAAAACAGAATTCAGGATCAATGATCCAAAAATTTTCAGACTTTAGATCACGCAACCAGCTTCCTGGATAAAAATCACCATGCAACAACTGTTTACCTTCTTGTTCATAGATATTTGCTAAGGTTACAACAGCTTTAACATAATCGACATCCGCGATCAATTCCTCCGCTAAGATTCCTAATCCTAGAGTAATATTATCTAAATCTATCCCATTATTTTCTTGNAGCGGGAAATAAAACAGGTGCTCTCCATTGAGAGCTTTCATTTCATGATTGAAGAAATTTTCCCTCTCAAGTCTTGGCACCTGAATATGGTGGAGCGCAGATAACCACTGACACAATTCTGGTAAAATATCCAGACGACTNGTATCCGAAGAGTATAAATCTGTGAAATCTTGTGCGTCACCTAAGTCCTGTATCATCAACGTTTTACTTGCTTTATCAAATGCTTTCAAGCTCGGCATAAAACCAGAAACACTTTCATAGTGGGACGTAAATTTATAAAAAGAAGCCTCCACATCAGCCCGACCAACCGGTGCAGGGATNTCAGGATATTTCTCGACCCATGGTCTTGCCTGTTTAATTATCCAAGAACCAGATTCTAACCTAATTCGTAATGTACAGTTCATATTGCCCTCACCCGCCCGTTCAACACTAACGACAGAATCATCTACCTNNAGCCACCCTATTGAACGAATATGNTGTTCAACATTCTCTAACTTTTCCGGATCAATAAAGGAAAAACTCATTTTATGTTCTANTTTTCGATTATTTTTGGTATTGATAACACTTAATTAAGAAATTAATCTGAGTATTTCTCTATAGCAATAGATTATCCCATACACCATTTCTGCGTTGCCTTCAACTTATATTTTGCTAATAATTAAGTCATATATTCAGCAGGAGTATTTTATGTTAGAACAAAAAGATATTTTCGTCAGTGGAACTTCTGGTTACCACACTTTTCGTATTCCGTCGATTATTGCCGCAAAAAACGGAGATCTTCTTGCCTTCTGCGAGGGGAGAAAAGATGGGAATAGCGATAGCGGAACAATCGAAATGTTACTGCGTCGTAGCCAAGATGGTGGATCTAGTTGGTCGCCTATAGAAGTGGTTTGGGCTGACCCAAATAATACATGTGGTAATCCTTGTCCAGTTGTAGATCATACAACGGGACTAATCTCACTGTTAATGACCCATAACTTGGGCAGCGACATAGAATCAAAAATAATTGATGGAACCAGTAAAGGAACCCGAACGGTTCATCTCTCTCAAAGCTCCGACCATGGACGTACGTGGTCGTCACCAACTGAGATAACTTCTACTACAAAAAAAGACTGTTGGACCTGGTACGCTACAGGACCTGGGGCAGGAATCCAGCTAAAAAGTGGAAGACTTATTATCCCCTGTGACCACATAGAAGCCGTCAATAAAAAATATTATTCTCATGTCATAATCAGCGATGATGGCGGATCAAATTGGTATCTGGGTGGCAGCACTCCAAATGATCAGGTAAACGAATGCGAAGTAGCTGAATTACCAAATGGAACTCTTTTACTCAATATGAGGAATTATGACCGCGAACAGCGCACTCGAGCATATTCCTATAGCGAGGATGGCGGTCATACTTGGTCAAATATCTCACGTCATCCAGAATTAATTGAGCCTATTTGTCAGGCAAGCATGCGACGAATTTCCGTAAAAAACAACAATTATCTCCTTTTTTCCAATCCGGCAAATCGAGATAGCCGGGTGGACATGACCGTTCGATTAAGTTCAGATAATGGTCAGACATGGCCACATACACGCGAATTACACAACGGACCAGCCGCTTATTCCTGCCTTTATACGACCGAAAATGGCCATGGTTATTGCCTTTATGAATGCGGAAAAAATAGCCCCTATGAATTTATTCGCTTGGCATATTTTGACTTAGACTGGATCAAAACCTAAGACGGAGAGGCCTATTTTGCGTATCACTGATGTTCGAATATTCCCTGTTGCACAATTCGTTTATGTCAAAATCTATACAGACGATGGACTTGATGGNCTTGGCGAGGCTTCACTTAGCGGTCGATCATTGTCCGTTGTAGAGGCCCTAAAAGCAATCAAACCACTACTTATCGGCCAAGACGCTACGCGTATCGAGTTTATATGGCAAGATATTTTCCGTGGTACTTTTTGGCGTGGTGGCCCCGTACTTCAATCTGCCCTTGCCGGCATTGACATCGCTTTATGGGACTTAGCAGGTAAAAAATTAGGCGTGCCAACGTTTCGTTTATTAGGAGGTGCCGCAAGAGACCGGGTGTTGTTGTATCGTCACGTCGCCTGTGATAATGTCAAAAATATGGTAAATCACGCTAAAACTCTNATCGACGATGGCTATAGAGTACTNAGGATNTCGCCTTTAGATGCATTCTCTTCCAATTCTGGCTGCTTCNATGTAGTTCGTGGCCTCCATGGATCAGTAGAATACATTGCAGCGCTGAGAGAAACTGTCGGTCCCGATATACAAATAATTTTTGAGGTACACACACGTCTAACACCACCTCAGGCCATCCAGCTTTGCAATCAGATATCACCTTATATGCCTTATTATGTGGAAGACCCAATAAGGTCAGAAAACCCCGCTTCTTTTGCACATATCCGTGCCCATACGGACGTCGCGATAGGCACGGGCGAACAATTACATGACAAATGGACTTTTCGCGAATTGATTGAACGAGAATTAATTGACTTTTTAAGAGTAGACATCTGTCACGCCGGAGGTATCACCGAAGGCAAAAAAATAGCAACAATGGGAGAGATACACTATCAAGAATTAGCATGTCACTATACTGCTAGCCCCGTCAGTACTGCAGCAATGTTACATCTTAATTTATCAATACCCAATTGTGCAGTACAGGAATATGCGCCGAGCAGCGAAATGATAAATGGGATTATCAAAACCTCGCATACAGTTAATAATGGTTACATAGAAGCTTCAAATGCTCCAGGATTAGGAATAGAATTGGATGAGGAAGCAGCAAAAATTCACGGGCCTCAACTACCGGATGAACCACCGCATTGGAGACGCGCCGACGGATCTGTTACTGATTGGTGAATATATTAGCAAATAAGATAGAGGCTTAGATTTTTTTTAAGCAAATCTACCACCGGTATATTTTGATACAGGAACGTTAACAAAGATAGATTTACGCAATCAATCCGACAAGCCCGCGAAGGCTCTCAGAAACACTAAAGATCGAGTCTCGTCTTCACGATTTTCAAAATTCCGGCGTTCCAAACGAAAACCTGCATTCATGGTTAAGGCATATCCCAAATAAGAAGACCTGTTAGCTAACTGGATTGCAAGTACCGTTGCATTAAAATCTTCTTCGTATCCAGCTGGCACAATCTCAGGTCTCTCTTCCAAATTTCTAAATAAATCGAATTCTACTCCATATTCGAGATAAGTAGTTGGAATAATCGAGTATTTAGAAGTCAACATGAAATAATGTGACCATTCCGTCGTTTCAAGGTCATCTTCAAAAGCAGGATTAATCTTGCGGAAAACGCCCTTCCATCGCGGCCATAATTGAATATCTTCAGAAATTGAAACCGGATAATCGATACGATTAACTATTCCCAAAAACAACCGATCATTTTTTGCGTCGGCCTCATCACCTCGTTGCTTAACAAAATCGTATTTGAGCTTGTTATATATATTGAGATCCCCGAGACGACTATAATCCAAAGTCAGGTAACCGGTATTCGCAAATGCATCGGTCATTTCAAGCCTATCTTCTACCTCTCTAAAACCATCTGGATCTGTCCAGAATAAAACCGAATCCTCAATATTATCCTTAACCGATCTAACATATTCGTAAGCTCTGACTTCCAAGCCTGACCACAGCCAATCGCCTTGAACAATTGCATACAATTGTTCCGAATTTCTGTTACTACTTATCTGTGCAACAGAAGAGCTACCTATTGTAAATCGGACTTGCTCATTCAAGTTCAGTCCACCGTAAACATTCCAACCGCGCCGATCTTGTCTATAAGGTAGATCCGCTAAATCATCGTTTTCGAAACGATCAATGATACCGTTATTGTTCATATCCACACCAAACAATAATTCAGGATCGTCGACTAAATAGCGAACAAACGGTTCATCATAATCAGGTATACTATTCTCATTCTGATTAAAATCTGAAATGAAATCAGCGTTTTCATCATAACCTGGAAAAACTTGCGGGTCAGGCAATCCACCCGTACCAAAAGGCGTCGTACCGAATACGAAATCTCCACCTTGCCAAAGACGTTGCCAATCAGGAAAACGATCCTGATCATCGTTGTCATCAATAGCTTCAAAAGTGTAACGTTCCACATTTTCATAATCCACAAATCCGCGTGTATCACTCATAAAAGATCGTGTAGAATACTCTGGGTCTGTTCTATAAATTTCTCCATAGGCAAAATAAGGGTAAGAATCTTGAGATGCCGTTACATAATATGCTACTCCATCATCTTTAGCTAAGCGATGTTTCTGGAAATTTTGATTGGGAAAACGACGGAAAGCCCTACTTACAGCCCACTCAGAACGCAAATTAAATCCGTTTGCATCGTCTATATTAAAATTCACACCTATGATATCACGCCCGGTAGGCAAGCCGTAATCAAATGTTACATACCGAAGATTCGATCCATCACTAACATTTCCATGCGCACGCTCCACCAAAAGAAATACAGGCTCATCCTGACCGTTTACCTGTAAGTTTGAGGTCACCTCTAATTTATAATCATTAGCCAGCGCTAATTCGAATTGAATATCTCGGATTTCTTCGAAACTCTCAATCTGATCCCCAGATAATATTTGAAAATCTGATGCAATATTATATGTCAATTCTATCGATTCAACACCGTTAGCTTCAATAACCCCACCATCTCGTATCCCTCCACGGAGAATAGGCACAATTTCAGGGTGTTCCACCCCATCGATTATCACTCGTTCCGAAAACAACCTTGCTCCACCTATCCCATCCTCAGGGGAATCATCAGTTAAACGCAAAACAACCGTTTCAACTTGCCCCTCATTCTGATCTCCGGTCAGAACCCCTTTTAAGGAATTGCGACCCAATTTTCGAGCACTAGAAAAATTAGCAATATTCAAATAGGTAATTCCAAGGTTTGAAAAATCAGTCAGGTTAATTTTAGCATGTCCCCCAAACAGATTCGTAACATCTCCCAAACGCTGAGCAAGTGCATTTTCACCCATTACTACGGTACCGGGTGCAGCTACTCTGGAAGTAAGAAGCGTACCTTCAAATCGATCAGAGGAAAAATCCCATTGAATACCATTAAAAGCAGGCTTATTAAAGGTCAAGGGAGTCAACCTAGTCCTAATAGCGTCTCCAATCATTAGAGAAGAGTAAAAACCACCCTTTGACATGGACGACACAACCAAATTGCGGAACCAGCCTCCAAACTTAGGGGCTTTTCTTACCGCCGTTCCCGAAGAAAGTGGATTATCAATAGTCCAACTGTAAATGGAGAAGCCTCTAGTAACATAATTCCCGTACATATCATAGGTCCGAAAACCTTCTAACTCGGTAGAAACATACCTCTGATAATTCTCAGTTGCATAATTGGCATATCCATCGCCCGTCCATTTATAAAAATGATAGAAACTTTGTGATTGTTCCCATTTCCTCATGGACGGGGTCATTGCCATTTCATAAACCTGCACCCCTCTGGGCTCACGACCACTAAGGAAGTTTACCTTTTGGGCAAATAAAGGCGCGTCCTGAAACCATATCAGTGAGATGATACAAAGAAGCAAGGAGTTTTTGTTTAACATAATTACACCCAGACCATTAGTCTCTATATTCGCAAAAAAAACCAATGTCTTATCTCAATTTAAATTACCGTGCATACCAGAACGTATTGGCTCTAGAGCCACGTATAAACATTATAATAAACCAAATCTCAATCTACAAGCTTAACTAAAATATTTGCGGCTCCCATTTATTGAGCCCATGTTCCGAATTTAAGTGAATAAGCACTAACAAATTTCCACATCCAACCTCTATTTCAACGATATTCTCTATTGCTTCGTTTGAAATGCCATCCCGAACTCCTAGTTCCAAAGATTCATGAGAAAGGGGAAAACGCAATCCTCGAGTTACAATACCTTCAACTCGCGTATTTAGCGGAGATAAAGAAATTTTCTGACCTATTTTCGCGCGGAATCTAACCCTTTGTGTAACGAGTCTCATTTCACCGTGATTGTCAACCATTCGCAACGCTATAGAATCGTGATATATTCCCAATAAACCTAAATTCCACAAGACATGGTCAGACCTTCCTCCAGTGAAACCAAGTAAAGTCGCGGCTTGAATTCCAATATCGATTGTGCGTATTAGAGCCTTTTCAAGGTCTGTGGACGTATTGTCCGCATCTACTTTAAAAACATTTTCACTTGGAATTCGACGTAGATCAGAAATATCTACCGAGTCCAAGTCGCCAACTACCATATCTGGGATCACTCCATATTTTAGAACCGTCTTCAATCCACCATCTGCGCATATTACAGTGGATTTGGTTGACATCAGTTCAAAAAATCGAGAAGAAGAAGGAGGATCTCCATTTCCAACAATTATAGCGTGATTCGGCATCCTTTAACTATTCCGTTTCCTTCGCTTTAAAAGAGCTTATTCGTATACTCTATTTATGCACTATTTCAAAATAAATTTAATTTTGATACTCACAGTGATTGTTCATTTTGAAGTTGGAGTTGGCCAGCCGCCAAACAAAACAGGTTTCATACCTGAGACTGGAGTATTCAATCGTCAACATGTCGCTGGTATTTGGATAAACACGTTTTTTCATAATATCCAATCCGAACTAATGCCAAAGCAATATTGGCAGCAAATCACCTTCACTCAAGATGGAGTGGTTAATCACTCTTACTTCTCGGGGAACCCACAAAAATTAGCTGTTTTACCATATACCCAAATCATTTCAGAATGGCAGATTGGAACCTTTTCACATCCAGAGACTCCTCTCAAACTACTTCCTGTTATACGTTTCCAACCTATCCGACAGATTAACTACGATGCCGAACAGAAAATATTTCAGCATATCAACGGTAACTTCGGTCCTCAATTTCGCTGTTTTTCTCTACAAGAATCTCGGAACGAGTTAGTTTTGTCGGAACTAGTTGTCTTAGAAATACCAGGTAACGACCCAATCTCGTTCCCCGACAGCGTT
>NZPK01000007.1 GCA_002693325.1 Gemmatimonadota bacterium
AGTCGTTACGCCATTCGTGCGGGTCGGAACTTACCCGACAAGGGACTTCGCTACCTTAGGACCGTTATAGTTACGGCCGCCGTTCACCGGGGCTTCAGTTCAAAGCTTCTCCTTACGGATAACCTTTCCCTTTAACCTTCCGGCACTGGGCAGGCGTCAGCCTCTATACCTAGGGTTACCCCTTAGCAGAGACCTGTGTTTTTGATAAACAGTCGCTTGGGCCAATTTGCTGTGTCCCTCTAGAGCTGGTCTAGTAAATAGACTTCACCCCGAGGGAACCCCTTATCCCGAAGTTACGGGGTCCTTTTGCCGAGTTCCTTAACCAGAGTTCTCTCGACCGTCTTAGCACTTTCATGCTCATCTACCAGTGTCGGTTTACGGTACGGTCACCCATTATCCTTACAACGAGGCTTTTCTTGACGGCATAGGTTCAACCGAATTCCCCAGGGCGAGCCCTAGAGTTCTCTCCTTCCTCAGCTCATAACCTCGCTAACTGATTTACATGTCTTGCGAGATGGCCTTCAAAGAAGAACGCACCATGTCCATTAGGCACGCTCAGCCTACCTTTCCGTGTCCCCCCTTTGTATTAAAACGAATAATAGGTGGTGTAGGAATTTTGACCTACTGTCCATCGGTTACTCCTTTCGGATACACCTTAGGACCGACTAACCCTACGTCGATAAACGTTGCGTAGGAATCCTCAGATTTTCGACGTCTCGGATTCTCACCGAGATATACGCTACTCATACCTGCATTCTCACTTCTGTACGCTCCACCTAGCTTTACAACTAGACTTCACTGCCTACAGAACGCTCCCCTACCCATCAGTAAACTGATGCCACGTCTTCGGTGATATACTTAAGCCCCGTTAAATTGTCGGCGCAGAACCCCTCGACCAGTGAGCTATTACGCACTCTTTAAAGGGTGGCTGCTTCTAAGCCAACCTCCTGGCTGTTTTGGCGATTCAACTTCCTTTCACACTGAGTATATACTTGGGGACCTTAGACGGTGGTCTGGGCTGTTTCCCTCTCGACAATGGAGCTTATCCCCCACTGTCTCACTGCTGAAGTACGAGCTTAAGGCATTCTTGGTTTGGTTGGGATCGGTAAGTTTGCACCCCCTGACCCATCCAGAGCCTTACCTCCTCAAGTCAATCTTCAACGCTGCACCTAAATGCATTTCGGGGAGAACCAGCTATTTCCAAGCTCGATTGGCATTTCACCTCTACCCACAACTCATCCCATCCATTTGTACTTGAAATGGGTTCGGTCCTTCACTCAGAGACTATCTGAGCTTCAACCTGGCCATGGGTAGCTCGCCTGGTTTCGGGTCTACGGAACGCGACTGAATGCCCTATTCAGACTCGCTTTCGCTTCGGCTCCTCTGCTTAGCAGATTAACCTTGCCACGTCCCAGTAACTCGCAGGTTCATTCTTCAAAAGGCACGCCGTCATATCGATAAATCGATACTCCGACTGTTTGTACGTACACGGTTTCAGGTCTATTTCACTCCCCTCTCGGGGTACTTTTCACCTTTCCCTCACGGTACTAGTTCACTATCGGTCACCAACTGTATTTAGCCTTGGAGGATGGTCCCCCCAGATTCAAGCAAGATTTCACGTGTCCCGCTCTACTTAAGAAAGTAATAAGGAGACCATTTCCTTTAATCTACCGGGCTCTCACCTTCTCTGGCTGTCCGTTCCAGGAACATTCGAATAGAAAATGGTTTTCTTACTCCTCGTTGAGTTATGGGCCTCAACACATACTTCTTGCAACCCCATAAAGACATGGGCCCCAAAGCCGTGAAGCCTCTATGGTTTAGGCTATTCCCATTTCGTTCGCCACTACTACGGGAATCTCTTTTGATTTCTCTTCCTCAGGGTACTTAGATGTTTCAGTTCCCCTGCTTACCTTCTTTGAATTAAGGGTTAGTTCAAAGATAATCCACATTTAGTGAATTGGGTTACCCCATTCGGGAATCCCCGGTTAAGTCAGCTAGACGACTAACCGAGGCTTATCGCAGTCTTGCCACGCCCTTCTTCGGCAGTTGGTGCCAAGGCATCCCCCGTGTACGCTTAGTAGCTTTATCCACAAAAAATCCCTGACAGAAAAAAAGACAGAAACTAATAAAAATTAGTTTTGTTTTCGAGAAATGAAGAATTAAAATTCTTCATTCTTTTTGTCAACTTCAACATTAATGAATCCGCATTGTAGGGAATCATCAATGTCATTTATAGTTCTCTAACTAACTGGAGATAAACCTTTAGTTAGGAACTACTCTTATATTAAGAAAAACTATTCAATTATTAAGGTAAAAATAAAGACGCTGCCAGAAACTTCTAGCACCGCCTTAAGTCTGGTCTTTAAATCTTTTATGTTAGACTAAAATTATTGTCAATTCACACTCCAAATTTAAACTGAACTACAATATTACCAATTCCCTTCAATAACGTCAATGTTTTTCTGACAATAATTTTGAATTTAAATTATATCTTTGATTTCTTCCAATCTTTCAATTGTATGTGTCGGAGAAGTTATAATATCTCTATTATCATACCCTTTTATCCATATTGCACTTAAGCCATTACTTATAGCGCCATGAATATCTGAATATAAATTGTCTCCTACATGGATTGTGTCTTCAGGCATAACTTGTAAATCAATTAAGCTTTTCATAAATATTTTTCCAGATGGCTTGCTAATCAATAATTCATCTGAAAAAACCATAGAATGAAAAAATTCAAGTATTCCTAATTGCTCTAAATATGCTTTTACAATTATCCCTGGTGTCGTTCCAGAATTAGAAATTAAACCTATTTTCAACTGCTTAGACTGGGCGTACTCAAGTATATCTAATGCACCTATTGCCAATTCAGGTGGGGCCTCATAAAAAGCAAAGCCATAATCATTTATAATTTTTCTGATAGAAGATTCACTTAACTCTTCAACAATTCCCTCTTTGATAAATGATAAATACATTAAAACCTGATCTCGAAAAGATATATCTACACCATTTTTTCTTAGCTCATCACATTCTTCATAAGTTTGTTTATAAGCATGTGCAATTTGATCCAATTCTACAGAAATATTATTCTCTCTAAGTATTTCGTAAGAACTATTTATACGTACATCCGAACGTGTTTTACCCCATTCTTGTTGATCAACTATGAGAGTTTGCCATAAATCAAAGGTTATACATTCATAAGTTTTATCCATACTAAATCTTTTCTACCCAATTATTAAAATTTATACAAAACAATTGTTATTATAGCTTGTGATATCAACAAAAAAATATGATATAATTCTCGCCATATCGCCAAAAAAGCCTTATTGGCAAAGTTTTTCAATATGAAACCGGGGGGTGCTGAATTGAAATGGATAGATTATAGTAGTCCAGAGACCCTTGCTGAAGCCTTATCTTTACTTAATGAATATCAAAAAGATGCAGGTATTTTAGCAGGAGGAACTGATTTAATTGTTAAAATGAGAGCAGACCGCATTAATCCGGGTCAAATCATTGACATTAAATCAATACCTGAACTAAACCAAGTAAATATTAATTCAAATAATGATTTAACAATAGGATCTGCGATCCCTTGTTACAAAATATATAACAATGATGACATTATGAATCTTCGCCCAGAATTGAAAGATTCTGCCTCTATCATTGGTGGTACCCAAATACAAGGAAGAGCCTCGTTTGGGGGAAATATTTGTAATGCTGCTCCAAGTGCTGATTCGGTACCTCTATTAATATCTCTGGGCGCAACATGTAATGTACAAAGCGTTAATGGAGAAAGAACTATAGCATTAGAAGATTTGTTCTCAGGTCCAGGCCAAACCGTACTTGAGCCAAATGAACTTCTTATTTCAATNACAATACCAAAAAAGTCAGATTTATCTGGAGCTAATTACATCCGATTTATACCAAGAAATGAAATGGATATTGCTGTTGTAGGCACAGGCGTTTCAGTAACCTTGAGTTCTAATAAAAAGAATTTCGAATCTGTAAGGGTTTCCCTTGCTTCAGTTGGGCCAACCCCAATTTTTGTGGACGGCATTGATAAAGAAGTCTCTGGGCAAGAAATAAATGATGAAAGTATTAGAGTAGTATCAAATATGGCTAAAAATGCTTCTAAACCTATAAGCGATATGAGAGGTACTGCAGAATTTAGACAACATCTTTGTGAAGTTCTCACTAGAAGAGCTTTGATAACAGCTGTAGAAAGGGCCAAGGAAGCATAATGACACAATCAAAAACATATGTACGTTGCACAATAAATGGAGAGGACACAGAATTTCTATGTGAACCNAGNCAAAGTCTTCTTGAATGTCTNAGAGACGTCTTACGACTAACTGGAACAAAAGAAGGTTGTAATGATGGGAACTGCGGAGCTTGTACTATAATGCTAGATGACAGAATTGTTACTAGTTGCTTGGTTCTTGGAGTTGAAGTTAATGGTAAAACAATTACCACTATAGAAGGTATGGCTTCACCCGAAGGACTCCACCCAGTACAACAAGCCTTTCTTGAAGAAGCTGCTTTACAATGTGGAATATGNACTCCAGGATTTCTAATAGCATCTAAGGCTCTATTAGATACAAATCCTAATCCAACCGAGGAAGAAATTAGGTTTTGGTTAGCAAATAATCTATGTCGATGCACAGGTTATGACAAAATAGTCCGAGCCGTAGTCAAAGCTGGTGAAAAGATAAGAGAGGGATAATAATGGCAACTGTAAAAAAAGATTATAAAGTTATTGGAAGTCGTCCAGTACGGCATGACGGAGTAGACAAAGTAACAGGAAAAGCTATCTATAGTGCTGATTTTTCAATTTCAGACTTACTTCANGGGAAGGTTCTAAGAAGCCCAATCGCTCATGGAATTATTAAAAAAATAGACACTTCAAAAGCAGAAAAATTGCCTGGTGTACGAGCAATTGTCACTTCTAAAGACTTTATTGGTTCATCAGATAAAAATATAGAGACTGCGGAAGATAGAAACGAAGGTGAAACCACTAGGCTTAAATATCTTCGAGATAATGTTCTGGCTTCAGACAAACTCTTATATATAGGCCAGCCTGTAGCTGCAGTTGCTGCAACCTCATCACATATAGCAGAAGAAGCTATAAGTCTTATAGAACTTGAATATGAAACTTTAGAGCCCGTACTGAATACAACTCAGGGTTTGTCTTCTAAATCTATTATCCACCAAGAACTTGAAACTAAAGAGTTAGGCACAAAAGTGCCTGGTAAAACAAACTTAGCAGAACATATTCAGCATAAACTTGGTGACCCTGAAGAAGCTTTTAANCATGCTGAAATAATTGTAGAAAGAGAATTAACCACTGAAACTGTACATCAAGGCTATATAGAACCTCATGCTGCTACTGCTTCATGGAGCAAAGATGGTCGAATAACAGTTTGGTGTAGCACACAGGGTGCATTTCCAGCAAGAGATACAACAGCAGATATCTTNGGGGTACCCATTTCACAAGTCAAAGTCGTACCTTTAGAAATTGGCGGAGGCTTTGGAGGGAAAATACCAGTTTATTTAGAACCTGTAGCTGCATTATTGTCGAGAGCTTCTGGTCATCCTGTTAAATTGGTTATGTCTAGAAAAGAAGTATTTGAATGCACNGGCCCAACTCCTGGAACATTAATGCGAGTNAAAATAGGNGCAGANAAATCNGGNAAATTNNTTGCTGCACAAGCACACCTTGAATTCGAAGCAGGAGCCTTCCCGGGATCACCTGTAGCTGCTGGGAGTTACTGCGTGTTTGCAGCATATGACATCCCTAATGTATTAATAGACGGATATGATGTTATTGTTAATAAGGCTAAAACTGCTGCTTACCGGGCTCCGGGGGCTACAATGGCTGCTTTTGCAACTGAAACAGTAATTGATGAAGTTGCAGAAAAATTACAGATGGACCCTGCAGAAATACGACTAATAAATACAGCAAAAAAAGGAACTCGTCGAGCCGACGGTCCAGTATATCCAACTATTGGCTGTGAAGAAGTAATAAAGACTATTAAAGATAGTGAGCATTATAATTCTCCTATTACAGAACCACATGTTGGCCGAGGAATAGCTATAGGTTATTGGTTCAATGTAGGACTAGAATCTGCATGTACTATCAGCCTTAGCAAAAATGGAACCATAAACCTTGTTGAAGGATCAACAGATATTGGTGGCACAAGAACGTCAATAGCAATGCAAGCTGCGGAAGTACTTGGTTTGTTACCTGAAGATGTTATACCTTCTGTTGTTGATACTGATTCTATAGGATTTACATCTGTAACTGGTGGAAGTCGTACTACCTACGCCACAGGATGGGCTGCATACGAAGCAGCAATTGACGTTAAAAATCAAATGATATCCAAAGTCGCCGGTATTTGGTCTATTGATGCTGACAATGTTGAATTTGAAGATGGGGTATTCTTTTCCAAACAAGATACCGAATTAAAAATGACATTTAAAGAATTAGCAGCAAAATCTGGAGCACCTATTGTAGGAAGAGGAAGTGTAAGTAAAGGAGGAATGGGTGCAGGAGGAGGATCATTTGCAGGTGCGATATGTGATGTAAAAATTGATCCTGAAACTGGAAAAACTACTGTTTTAAGATTCACCTGTGTACAAGATGCTGGTAAGGCAATATACCCAAGCTTTGTTGAAGGACAAATGCAGGGTGGAAGTGTACAGGGTATTGGCTGGGCATTAAACGAAGAATACTTTATGACAGATGATGGCAGAATGACAAACTCTAGTTTACTTGATTATCGTATGCCTACTTCTTTAGATTTACCAATGATTGACACAATAATTGTTGAAGTCCCTAGCGATGGACATCCTTACGGAGTTAGAGGTGTTGGAGAAGCTAATATCGTTTCACCTCCCGCTGCAGTAGCAAATGCAATTTACAATGCAACTGGAGTAAGACAATCTAGCTTACCAATGAATCCAGCTTCAATAACTAAAGGTATTCAGGATCACAGATCTGACATATTAAATTCCATGAATTGCTAATGTTACAGGTATTTATTC
>NZPK01000106.1 GCA_002693325.1 Gemmatimonadota bacterium
AAATGAATCAGCCGGTTTGCACAATGTCTCCGGATAGAAATGGTAAGGGAGTTATAAGCGCACGTAATCGAGAAGGTCAAGGTAGAACATTAGAGAGTCGATAAAGCGCGTTTTACATTAAGATAAACGGTGATCTATTCTACAGCCTATATTTATGTTTCATTTTTCGTAAAAAACTTTTTAAAAATTAAAAATATGGCTTCAAACTAAAGGCTCTGGCTCTGATTGGAGCGGTCATTAATAAAAATTTTTTAAATTGGTAAATAAAGTGGTATAGTTACAAAGAAAAATATGACCGTCCTATTCCGCATTTACTACTTATACAAACTATTAAGATGAAAATTAAAACTATAAAAGCAGTTGATGTCGCTCTTCCTAAAAAGGTGCCGAAAACCATAGCAAAACGTCCAAGTTGGCGCCATTCAGCCCCAATAGGGCTACCCATGAACAAATTTGAAGATTTCCCACCTGATGTGCCCGGTAAGTCGCCGGGAATTGCTGGTAAGTCAGTGTGGGTCCAGATAATGGCTGAAGACGGAACATGGGGGCTTGGCAGGACGAGCTTTGGAATGCCTATCGCATCGTTAATTGATCACTTTTATGCACCATTACTTACAGGCAGAGATTGCTTTGCGACGGAACACCTGAATGATATGATGTGGCGGGCTTCCAAGCGACATGGTTCGGTAGGGTTATCTGCATGTGCCCAAAGCGCTGTTGACTTAGCACTGTGGGATCTCAAGGGGAAGCTGTTAAATCAGCCAGTTTACCGTTTATTGGGTGGACCTGCACGGAAGAAAATTCAGTGTTATTGCACGGGAGACGATCTGGATTGGTCGATAGAATTGGGTTTCAAACACTTTAAAATAACGAATCCGGTTTACTACGATCAGGGCATCACGGGTTTGAATATAATGGAGGACAAAGTGGCCAAAGCTCGGGATCAGATTGGCCGCGAATCGGAATTAATGATAAATCCCGTCATGGCATACGATGTTGAATTCGCTATTCGGCTCGCCGAGCGACTGAAGCCATACGAATTGCGTTGGATGGAAGAGCCACTGATCCCAGAAGATTTAGAAGGGCATATCCAATTGCGAAAAGCGGTTCCATTTATGCCGATTGCTACAGGAGAAGATCATCATACTAGAATTCCATTTCGTCAATTGGTAGAAAATCGGTGTGTAGATGTTGTACAGCCCGATTTACATTGGTGTGGGGGAATGACAGAAGCCATTAAAATTTATCATATTGCAGAAGCTGCAGGTATTAAGAGCAGTCCTCATGCTGGACTGAATTCTGCTTACGGACAACATTTCTGTTATGCTATGCCCGAGTGTTCACTCAGTGAATTTCACCTAAGTACCGCAGTTGGTGTCCCATTGGAAGAGATGTCAGCAATTCCAGGTGTAGAGGTACCTAAAGACGGTTATTTGATACCGAGCGATTCACCGGGATTTGGCCAGGAAATCTCGGAGGACTGGATAACTCCGTATAGATATGCTGTCGGAGAAAAAAGAGGTGGGGACGTCGTATTGTGATGTAATGAAAATCAAAAGGTTTGTTAAATACGACTACAAGATTAACTGTTACCTTAGGCCTAAATGGGAGAAAACTATTGTTTCTTCAAACTAACGTTTCGTTATTCTGATTTGAATCTCTGAGATTTGGGTAGCGTTTGACGCTGATTTTTGGTAGTGTGTTTTTAATTTGTTAGCCACATTTACTAAATTTGTTAATTTGTAAAAGGTTAATATTATTATTCATCCACCAAATCTATCCTCGAAAAATAGATTAAGTTTTTTTAAGCTGAAAGTTTTTAAAATGCAAAGAAAAAATATACCGACTGAGGGGTCCTTCGGTGAGGAATTTGGCTACTCCCGAGCTGTACGGATAGGCCATGATATTCATGTTTCTGGAACGTGTGCTCAAGCACCCGATGATAAGGGCGATGCTTATACTCAGACGATATCTGCACTTGGATTGATAAAAAAGGCTATAGAAAATGCTGAAGCCTCCTTGTCATCCGTTGTTAGGACTGTTGTATACATTACAGGAACCGAACATGCCGAAGGTGTTACGCGAGCACACGGCGAAATTTTCGGCGAAATAAAACCTGCTTCTTCATTAGTAGTCGTCGCGAGTCTTTTACGACCCCATCACGTTGTAGAGATCGAAGCTTATGCAGTTGTAGAGTAGGTGAAGATATATTTCAAAAGTGGACCCAGATGCGAAATCCATTGATAAAGAAACGGTGAAAGAATTGGTATGACTTCGTTTGACATAAATTAATTTTATTTTCAAATTAGATATCATTACTGTTATTTAACGTTTGAATAATTAAAGTGAGATCATGCAATGAAAAACATAAAGAGAATTCCTGTTTTAGTAGCTTTTGCCTTGTGCGTCGCTTCTGTCGTAACTGTTCTGGCCCTTTCGGACCAGGATTCGACTGAAGAAGATACTGGATGTTCGATTGTATCCTGTATATTAGAGGGATAGAGCACCGCTGTAAAAAAAATTATTGAAGAAGACAGAATATTTTAAACGCCGAACGAATTTTGTTCGGCGTTTTTATTTTACCCAAAGTTGTAAGCCGTTTTTTCTTATAGGATTGATCAAATAGATCTACTATCAGTGTAGAGCAGCAATAATTAGGCAAATAATTTCATGGAACAGTCATGTCTTGGATAAGTAAAAAACAAACTATTATTTGTTTGGTCTTTCTATGTAGAATAGCCGGAGCAGAAGAAAGACCATATGGATGTTTGGATGTTATAAAAGTTGAAAATCCCATTGTTATTGATGGAATTCTAGATGAATGGTCACAAGTAAATTGGATTCGGATAGCGGAAGGCGCTTCGTTTGTTTCCGGAAATGAATTTAACTCACTTTCTGATGACGGTGATTCTGAACCCTTAGGTACGGCACTTACTGATGCTGACCTTTCTTCTGAAATATCACTTCAATGGGACGAAGAATACCTTTATCTTGCCGCTAAAGTAATAGATAATGTTAGAGATTTAAATCCAACTGCTCATGAATCGGTATGGTATCTGCGTGATGCTGTTACGTTATTTTTAGATGTCCCTAAAGATGGCGACGGAGCGCAATGGAGAAGTGGTGACCATTCTTTTTCGTTCACCGCTGATGATAAAATAAAAAATTGGTGGAGGCATGGCGATGTAACAGGACATCGAGAGTTGCCTATGCCTAGCTCGGTTCGAAGTGTTGTAGTTCATGGTAATGAGGGTAATTACTCATTGGAAGCGGCTATACCAATGAAAATTTTAAGGGAATTTACTCCTGATTGGATCGGTCCCTTTGCGGGTAAGGAAATGGGATTTCTTTTGCTCCTTACCGATATGGATGGAATTAACGCACCGGTTGTCGCACAATTGATGTATGGGGGAGACGGAGATCATGATGGAACCTGGTCTACACTACGCCTTGTTGATGATGGCGAATCAAAATTATTATTGCGAAAGGGACAGGGTAGGTTAAGGGGGCAAGTCGTTTCTGCTACTGACGATTCGAATTGGAAAGATGGCGATGTCCATATTGTGTCAATTGATGGTAATGGGGATACAATAGTTTCAGTGGATTCTTCTGGATATTTTGAAACGGTCCTTCCTGTCGGAGAATATCNTGTCGGAACTGGAGGAAATTCAGTTGTTGTATCAATAATGGACGGTGAGGTGCAGGACGAAATTTTACTGAAAGCAGATCCTACCTTAATTAAAATTTGGTTTCCTGAAAAGCCAACGGNTGAATTAATTGATCTATATGAAAATNTGGCTATACCNATTATCTCCAAAACGGATTTGACTCCCTTGCACATAAATAGGATGCGATCTGATAGATTTTCGGGATATCTTTTCGAAATCGATAATATTAAGAGTTTTCGTAAAGCAAAAAATCACATAGAAACCAGCATGCAATGGAGAAAATTTTCTGCGAAAGTTTTGGGAGAGTTGGGAGTGAAGTCTGGAAGCCTTTTCTCCGTCAAAACAAACCCTACATCTCATAATCCGCTCTTTCCTATTGTTTACCTGAAAGATATGGTGGTTTCCGAACGATTTATAAAAGCTGGTTCGGGAGCTGAAATAAAGGATTGGCGTTTGTATGGAATNCCTGANGGTCTTAATCAACAGCGAGTGAAAAGTATTGCGCAAACCTCCAAGGGTAATTTATGGTTTGCTGCGTTTGCTAATCGCCTATCTAATGGTTCAACAATGGTGTACGATGGAGAATATTTCCGGGAAGTTTTCTTTGATGAGAATAGTTATGGCGGAATAGTAAGTATTGATTCAGAAGATAATGTATGGATATCAGGTATAATTCAGGATGGAACCGGATGGCAGTTTTCGTTAAGGATATATGATGGTAGACAGTGGGTATCTGCCCATGTGCCACAACAGATTTCTTCTTCCGGTATTATCGTTATACATAATTCATCGGATGGGTCGACATGGCTGGGTACCTCACATGGTGTGATTAAATGTTTTCAAAATACAATGCAGTTATTCACTACAGATTATGGACTTTTGAGTAACGGTGTCATTTCCATCCTTTCTGATAGCAAAGGTAAAGTATGGTTCGGCACGCTTAATGGANTTAGCGTTTACGATGGTTATCAATTTATTAACTATACAGCAGCTGACGGTCTTTCGAATGAGAAAGTTCGGGTCATTACCGAAGATTATAACGGTCGGATATGGTTGGGTACGGATGGTGGACTGTTTAGTTATCATAATGATAATATTAATTTTTTTGGAAAAAAATCAGGACTACCGGAAATTCCTATAACGGCATTGAATGTTGATCAAAATGGAATTGTTTGGGTGGGGACTGATGGTGGGATTTATCGAAATTCAGTAGAAGGATCAGGTATCTTTGAATTGATCGATGGGGTTGATGAGGTGCTAGACCTTTTTCAAGATGGTGAGGGGTTTCTCTGGACTGGAACGAATGAAGGTATGGCAAGGTACAAAAAATCCAGAACTAGAGAAATCACTGAAAGAGAAGGTATTCCGAGCAATGATATATCCCATTTAGTATCTGACGGTAAAGGTACTGTGATATTTGCATCCAAAAATTATCTTTCAAAATTTGTGAATAATAAAATTGATGTTGAGTTAATTTCTGTTCCCGGTGAAATAAGATCATTAGAAATTGATCGGAGCGGAACGGAATGGATTGTAACGAAACAAGGCGTGTTTTACCGAAAAGATGGAGACTGGGTAAAGTCAAATTCTATTGGCAGCAGCCATATGTTTGAAACGGCCCTGATTGAAGACGACGACCATCGTCTATGGCATCAGAGCCAGTATGGTATCAATTATTTAACCGGTAACGGGCAATGGGAGGTCTTTGATTCCGGTGGTTTTTTTGAAGGTGAGGGATTTGGTCTCATACCAGGTCTGCTGTCTGGAAACAATGGCTTATTATGGTTTCGGGGTGTACCTAAACGGAATAAAAATTTTGTAGCTGCATGGGACGGCTCTGCTTGGAAAAGTTTCGATGAATATTCTGAGTCGCCCAAGAGCAGACCAACGTGCGGTCTTCAAACATCTAAAAATACAGTCTGGTTCGGAACTGAGAAAGAGGGCTTGTATAAATTTAGTGACGGAAAATTCACCCGATTTTCTGTTGAAGGCGGTATGGCACCACCCTTTATCACATCTATAATGCAAGATAAGAAAGGTCGCCTATGGCTGTCTAGTCAAGGAGGNGGNTTGACTGTATTTGATGGTAATAGTTCTCAAACTATTTCTAAAAAAGATGGTTTACTGAGTAATGTGGTAACTGGAGTAATAGAGGATAGTCAGGGTAGTTTTTGGATTGCAACTAATAATGGAATTTCAATTTATAGTCCAAGTAACAGGCCTCCGCCAGTTCGAATTGTAGACGTGATAGCTGACAATCGATATGANTATTTTAGCGATATAAGAATACCTTCTACGCAGGAATTAATATCGATTCGGTTCAAGGGGACTAGCTTTAAGACTAGACCAGAAAGAATGAAATATTACATCCGTTTGTTGGATGAAACNCATTCTGACACCTCTTGGACAACTGTAGAGGAAAATANTTATGAATTTGCAAATCTTCCAACTGGCAAATATATATTTGAAGTAAAAGCAATAGATNGAGATTTAAATTACTCGCAAGAAGCAGCTAAGGTTGAATTTGAGGTAGTTTATGTTCCTGAAACTTCATCAATAGGTCTTGGTGAAATAGAATTACACGATATATACGCCTCATTTTATAAAACGTACGGATTGAAAACGGCGGGTAAGGTACAGGTGTTCAACAAAAATGAACGTGAAATTGAGGCAACCCTCCACTATTATCTTCCTGAANTGATGGCTCGACCGACGATTAAGAGATTTGTAATNCCACCGAGAACTAAATTAATTCTGCCATTCAAAGCTCATTTGGATAACAGTCTANTCAATTTAATAGGAAAAAAAATTTGGGAGGCGGATGTTAAATTATCGTACGATATTGGCGATCAAACGTTTTCTGTTGAGAAAAAGATACCTTTACAGATTTATGGTAGAGGTACTTTAACGTGGGAGGCAATGGATAAAGCGGCNGCTTTTGTAACGCCAGAACATGAACCTGTTGTGGCTTTAGCAAGGGGATTGTTAGCCTCATTTGATGAATCAAATATAAAACACATTACTAACAAAAATATAATGAGATCGATGTTGATGTTTGAAGGGCTCAATTCATTAGGTGTAAAGTATGCCCCAGACGCAAATACTCCGTTTAGTGAAGCCCTAAATGGTAACTCGGCACTTGATAATATTCAATATCCGTATGAGTTAATGCAGTCACTTTTGGGGGATTGTGATGATAACACAGTTTTGTATTGTTCTTTACTTGAAAATTTAAATATTTCTACCGCATTTATTGATGTGCCAGGACATATCCTTATGATGTTTGATTCAGGAATACCTTCTGACCGGCACTTAGGTGCTTTCCTTCCTATCTCTATGTTTGTCGATTATCGGGGTAGTCTCTGGGTTCCAATTGAAGTCACGGTTTTGGGTGAAGACCGGTTATTTATGGATGCCTGGGAATTAGGCGCAAAAATTGTGCAAGAAAATGATATTAAAGATCCAGATAGTTTTACTATAGTGTCTGAAGCGTGGATGACATATCCATACGGTGATGTCGAAAAGAAATTCAATGTTGACGTACCGAGCGGTGAGTTTCTAAGGAAAAGTTTGCGAGAAAATTTAAATAGACTCGAACAAATGCGTGATGAATACTTCGAAAAGACGTATGTTACTCCGCTGCTAAAGAATGCTCACGACGATTCTCTGCGTATGAAAATGGCGATGGCTCATATTGAATCAAACAGGTTTCGTTTAGCTTTAAGCCAATTACCATTAATATCGAATGATTTGAAGAGCGAAGCATTCTATCTTATGGGATACAGTTATGCGGGATTGGAGAACTACGAACTTGCTGCTGAATATGTGGAAAAAGCCATTTCAATGGATCCCAATCATACCGGTTATATGGAGTCGTTATGTTGGATCTATCACGAAATGCTTATTTCTGTTCGATAGCATTTTAAAATGATAGAATTGAAAACATATAATTCGATGACATCAGACTTGTCATATGAAATTTTTAACTGATGTGTACTAATATGTTGTTAATAATTGTTTTTGTCTTGATTAGTGTCAAGGAAGGATCCGGTAAAGAAAATATTGCGGTCGGACAGAACCACTGGATGGGAAATTGCATAGCCTTATGTTCAGGATTTAAAGAATATTTCATATATAAAAGGGCAGAGAATGCTTCTAATTCAGTTTATGGCCCCTTTCAAATATGGGAATATCAGAGAAGTGGACAGGCAGTAAACTGCGATTGTCAAAAATATAGGTATAAAGCTGCAGAAATTCATGGAAAACATCTCAATGAAAATGTGTTTCTTGATAAAGAATTTGATTTATACGTAGCAGTGGAATCGCTATTGGAACCTGTTCGTTTATTTAACCGTATCGATATAAATCAAGATAATTTAATTGATTATCAAGAAGCGGTTAGTTTTTATTCCAAAGGTGATTCAAATTTTAACAGTAAACACTTTGGTCAATATTTCACATGGATTTCGGGGGGAGACCTTTTACAAACGTTTAGCGAATCGGTTGTTTTTTCCGCTATCCAATGCGCACAGCTGGTGATGAGTTACTCTATTATGAATAAGGAAACAGTAGCGGTTTCTATTGAGAATTCATTGGAAATAGCTTACGAGGTTTTGGATAGGTTTAAATTATTAAATGAGGAGTCTCTTATAAATTTCAGTGAAACAGTGTTGGAGATTGTCAACGATCCTAATACTAACGGAGAGATAGAACCTCGAAAACGATTAGATCAGTTTAACAAAAAGCTTGAAAGTAATTTGTTGAGTTTAATTAAAGTAAAATAAATACATATCTACAACTCGTGAAGACGCTCAATGATATTTGGCCAAGCTGTTTTTATTAACATTAATTGTTAAAGAATGGAATAGACATTTTAGGGATATTAGGCTAAGAACTGCGTGATAGAGTAGGTCTTAGCCTGCGGTATAGTTTTATTTTTAATTGAGATGAAAATTATTGGAGAATGATTAAGGATTTTTTGTTTTTATTTCTCCCCAAGTTTTAGGCCTATTATTCGAAGGAATATCATAAACAATTTTGAGTATTGGCCATTGATTGGCGTTATTTGAGTCTTTACCTACAAAGCGTTTGGTAGTGATCCCATTAAAATCTTCCTCGCCTATAAGTATCCAACCGGCGTTGAATTCGGGGTTAGTTATCCAGATTTTGATATCTTCTATTAGATCATCGCCTGACCACTCATACATACCCTCCGCATCGACATCAGTTATTGCGCTTGGCTCTTGAACAAAGTCACCGCCTGGATTTTTCCATAAAACATTTGGGAAAAAACGATGTAACCAGGTTGTATCTCCTTCTTCTGCAGGTCCACCTAGTCCTCCGCCGCGCGCTCCAATTGAACTGCTTTCGCCCCAATTATTCAAAAGGCGATGTGCAGCAATTGGATAGGTACCTACTGCGGTGCGGTCCATGAATAGTATCAGTTTAGCCGAGATTATCTCTGAACCAATTGGAATCATTCTCAGATCGAAATAAAGAAGAGAACGCCTTAATCCAAATGAAATGGTTGAACCGGAAAAAAAATGTGGACCCGCACCGTTACTTAGGTCTTCGTCGACGCTCTGGTATAAGGTGTTGTCTTTGCTTGGGTAAAGCGTCNCGACCGACGAATATACCTTCGCAGTGGAAAGAGATGTTATGAGTATTGTAATAAGAAAGAACAATNGATTCCTCTCCGATTAGTGAGTCGTATTTTATTCATTGTACACTACCTAGTGGATTTGTTTTCGAAAATTTGGTAGTTGTAGTGTTTTTTGCTTTTAACCACGATATATAAGGTGATCCTCCATCACCTGCACTGNCAAAATCACATAGCCGTATCTTATTATTATCAAAAATTATATCCATAGCTACGATTGCGTCGCTAGTTTTGACTANCCTTGTTTGAGTTTTGCAAACGTCTATAGTAGGCAGATCTGCTGGATCTAAGGTATTAAACTTACGGTCATATGCTAAAAGAATGGGGCCACGATAGTATGAGACCTTACTGCGACATTCTTTTTTACCTTGTAAAAGATGGGTATTCATGTCTAATGAGATTTTTACATGATCGTTTTTTCTCCACCTCCTGTCGATACAAAAATAACTCGCAGGAGAAATACCAGTTAAGGATTTACCGTTGATACTAATGCGCGTTTTATAAGACCAATAAGGTATTCTAAAATAAANCGGANATGAAATGGGTTGATTTGTTTCTATTTGGATATTGACNTGTCCGTTGCGAGGGTATTCTGTATCTTGAATGATCTTGATAACCTTGTTGCCAACGCGAGTTTTAATTTCTCCTTGTCCGTACCAATTAATGTAAAGTCCCGTTTGACTATTCATTAGGGCCCAATCAGAAACCATACCGAGACCACGCGGACCATTAACGCTGCAGCAGTTTAATTCAGAACTGCCCTCGCGAGCTTGAAATACAATATCGTGCGCACTTGCTCGCCTTACACCATCCATGGGTGTATTATACGTAACCCAACGACCGCTTTTACAATGAAGACCCAAGATGGAATTTAGTGTCGAAAATTCAATTTCATCTGCTACTATGGGATTACCTGTTAGCTTTAGCATCTCGATACTTAGGGCAACCCAAGCGATTGTACAGCAGGTTTCTATGGCGCCTTGGTGATAGGGATTTCCTTGAGCTTGTTCACCTGACGAAAATCCCCCATTGTTATGGCGGTCGAGTTCAACTATGCTCCACCAGATTTGTTGGAATGCTTTGGAGTATTTTTCATGTCCAGTGATCCAATATAATTCAGCTAAAGCCATAATTGGATGTAAACTTTCCCAACGTGGTTTCGGAGTTTTGAAAAAGGGGGTGTTAGAAAGAGCCTGATTTAAGTAATCGCCGCAAAGAAATTCTCCTTGCTTATTTTTTGCAGAAAATTCATCAACTAACTGAAGAGCTAATTCCAAATATGGTTTCTTTTTCGTAAGACGATAGAGAATGCATAGCACGTGGACCGGCGCCATATTCATCTCAGTGCTTCCAGTATCGACTAAACGAACCTTTTTCTTCCCCATAAATTTTTTTATTAACAATCCCGCCATTTTTTCAACACTTCTAAGAACTGCCTTATCCTTGGTCTCCTCATACCACAATATTAGTCCAAGCATAGCATGATAGTGACCCCAAGAATCCCAGGTTGGATGTGTTCGGTCTTCAATCGAGGAACGTTTGACATTTAGAGTTTTTCCAACAAGTCTATAACGTTTTGGCCACGGACCAAGATAGCCGTCTGTGTCCTGGTGAGATATTAATTTTGAAACAAAACTTTGAGTGTATTCTTTTAGAATCGGATTGTTAGTTAGGCGGAGAATCTGAACAGCGCTTGTTAAATATTTACCTGCAAATTCGCCAGCCCATGGAACTTGATCTCGGGATGGTTTTCGATCGCGGTCAGCAAACATGTCTAAAATAGCTGGATTTGCTTCAGGGGCTATAAGTAGCCATTGGTTTGTGACAGCATCGAGATAGTGAGCAAGAGTCCCACCAAGATTATAGCCAATTTTTGTCGGGCGATTTAAAACAGGATTCATTTCGTTGTCTTCCTAAGAGATGGTAGAAAATATCTTTTTTACTACTGATAAAACTGTGTTGCGTAGATTACTATCCATCAAATAGGCTAAATTTTAAGCTCACAGCAAGGAAAAATTCCCTAACAAAATCTTCATATATTCACATTAAAATGTGGTAAACTACGCAGCAGGTTTAGCAAGCACTAGGTAAAATACTTTATATAATGCGTATAAAAATAATTATGTAAACTAATATGATAAGAGCGGAACACTCAATTTTATTCAATA
>NZPK01000107.1 GCA_002693325.1 Gemmatimonadota bacterium
TTAGTCCTTCATAAATATCCGGCGTCAAACAGGATATTGTGTATTTTAGCAGGGAACATCACCGAGGTAGTGTTATGCGTCATTTTATTTTTGTTGCCTTATTTTTATTTTTAATATTTTTCTCCGTATATAAAATAATTCGAATGAAATTTACAAATGCTGATATTTTAATTCTATCGTCCTTCCGACTCAATTTTTTTTTAATGGCTGTCTTGATGGGTATCTGTTCATTGCTCTTCTGGTGGTTCCAATTACTCGAACTAAGAGTTTTGATCGGTCTATTTTTAGTTGTGATTATTAATGTATTGGGTTTCATTCTGAGTTACAAATGGGATAGAAATCCAAACGAGAATGATTTCGCTACGAAGACAGTAAGGGTTTATAACATCTATTTTCGTGGACAAAGATTGGGAGCAATCACTCGAAACGACTTTGACAAGCTTATGTCTTTAGAATTATTGAAAAAACAACAGACTGTAGAACTTATTGATGACTATGAAACTCAAGCGAGAAATAAGGGCGTGACGGTCTCTGTCTTGAGTAATAGTGAGGGGACAGAGAGACTAGTTAAAGTTGAATAGCTAGGACTACTGGTCTAAAGATATAGCTTCATCAATGAGCATGATAGGGATACCGTCATCGATGGGGTATAAGAATTTCTTATCTTCACGAATAAGTCCGC
This sequence comes from Gemmatimonadota bacterium, assembly GCA_002693325.1. Classification (GTDB taxonomy): domain Bacteria; phylum Latescibacterota; class UBA2968; order UBA8231; family UBA8231. The sequence goes on from NZPK01000107.1 coordinate 683, forward strand.
CATCAAGTGGGTTTTCAACTATTTTCCCTCCTCGATTGGTGATCTTTCCATTTGCAATTTGTTCGTTTAGTTGATCTATGATCGTTTGTTCGGCCATACTTACGGGAGTCTTGTTCTCTGGACAGGCGAGTATATCTAAAAGTTCTTTGTCGATCATAGTCGGTTCACTTTCTCAGTAGTTTGTTTATGAAAAGATAGTATTGATTTCATTCATGAACAACCCTGTAGACAGAGGAAAAAATTTCTCTTAGTGAGAAAATTTATCTGGCTAAGCGGATTCGGTATTTTCTGACATTAATTCGCATTAATGCTAAATATTCAATAAAACCAGTAGTTTATGTCTGATTGCAGATAATTTTCTGATGTGGCTCAATTATTGCATAGTCGGTTATCGAAGCGGGCACCGCGCCAGCTTATTTCATTTCTTCGGAGTCAAAAAAATGGAAGATGCCGACACGCGAACAAATGTAAGAAACGAACGTTTGGCAAGTATAGTAGAGCAATGCTTAGGAAGTCAAGCCGCCTATAAACTTTTTGATATGTTGTCAGCTATATCTGATTTGGATAAACAGTCGAAAACTAGGTATATGGAACTTGTAAGAGATTCTGGCGAATACAGTGAGGACGAGATTGACGCTATTGAGCGACTGATAGCCAGTGGAGCTGCAAGTTATTTTAAGGCGGTGATAGATCAGGTGAGAGAAGAACAGGTTCAGCGTGAGATAGAAGCACTGATTGGGTAGTATTTTTTCCAGCTTTCTCTTGAGGCTCTGCAATAAATACCTATAAAAAAGACGGACTCCCAATTTACTGGGAGTCCGTCTTTTTTATAGGTATTTATTGGAAGATATCAGATCGATATACCTTCATCCTTCATGAATTTTTTAATTCCCTTTTTATTCAGAGTGCGTAGGGCGCGTACTGAAAGCTTCAAAGTTACGCTACGGTTTTCCTCTGGGATGTAAAGACGTTTAGTAATCAAATTAGGCTGTTGCACTCGCTTAGTCTTTCTTTGCGAATGGCTCACTTTATTCCCTACTAAGCCTTTTTTCCCGGTCAGACTACATCTTCGTGCCATTTCACCTCTCCTAAATTAACGAAACAATAAGATATAAATGGCATTAAAATCCGTCAAGGGCGCTTCTTGACAAATCACCTAGTAAATTTGACTTTAAAAATAAGTTTGGTTTTTTACGCGAGCTCTCAGATTGTTGTTTGGGTCGTGTTGTTCATTGGTTTAGGATCTATGAGATAGTAAATATGGTTTTTTGGAGTATCATAATATTTTTGGGAATAATGGTACCATTTTCACACGCAGAAATATCTGTGTTAAAAGAAGGACGTCAATTTCNTTCGTTAGAATATAATAAATCCTCAACACGAATCGATAGTACCGGGATTTCTACTTTAGTTGGGGTCCCGCCATCAGACATCGCGGAAATTNCAGAAGTGCGCGGTTTCGGAATTAATAACAACCCCATNTCTATAGCGGATTGGTCGCAGTTTCTCGATTTTGAAGAAGAGGGAATAGTAAGGCGTCAACGGGTAAGAAGATTGACTATTGATCGATCTCTTCTGGAGAGAGTCGCTCGAATTGAAATAGATATTTATTTTTCCTCTCCCGTAATGACGCGAGTCAAAGACCCAATGGCAGAGGCGCTTTACAATAGTATTTTAATAAATCCCAAACAATCAAGTGGCTGGCGATTACCTCGCTCGAATCGGTATNTAGGTAANTCTGTTCAAGACTCTGAGACTACAACTTGGGTCCGCATTAGTGTGCGTGATAATGGTATTTTTAAAATTTCGGGCAAGGATTTAGTCGACGCCGGTGTAGTGCTTGATTCTATAGACCCTCAAACATTTCGATTGCATTACGGTGGNGGNCGCCCTCTCGATCGTGACCGTCCGTCTAATCCTGTCGAACGCGAGGAACAGGGGCTGGTTGTTGAGGATGGANCGGATGGTCGTTTTCATATAGAGGATTACATTCTTTTTTATGGAGAAGCGGCACAGCGTTGGATTTATGACGAAGACCAAGAATCTTTTGAATGGCAAAGCAACGAATATACGGAATATAATTCGTATTGGTTAGGTTTCGGCGGNTTGGCTGGACTGCGCCAAGAGAAAATAACTAATGTTCCCTCTGTTCCAGGAACAATTAAGCCGAAAAGTTATCGTGTTCGAGTTCATCTTGAAGATGAGCAATTCATACTCTACCAAACTTACGGTATAAAGTCTGGTTTTACGTGGTATGCTGAAGATTTTCGTGGAAATGCTCGTAATTTCCGATTTCTAATAAACGATGCAAAGCCAGAAACTGTAGATCTTCGTTTTGGTTTTATAGGTATTGGAAACAACAGGCCCCGATTTGGCGTAAGGTGGAACGGAGAGGAAGTAGACCAAATTGTTTTCGATACGAATCGGTTTATCGAAATCGATGTTAATACCTCTGTTTTTCCTATGGAGGGGCTCAATGAACTCGGTTTGTTTCACTCGGGGGATCCTACAAGACTTAACTGGCTTGAGGTCGAATATAGCCGAGGTTTTACAGCTGAACGTGGTTTACTTGATTTTTATTCACCTCAGATAGAATCGTCCGCTGAATATGTACTTTCCGGTTTTGATAATGTTAGGCCTAGACTTTTTGAAGTGTCAGATAAATTGATTGAGATCGTCGATTTTGAATTTTATAACGACACTGGTAATCTGATATTTCATGACAAAGGCAGGACTAAGCCAGGGCATTTTGTTGTAGGCACTTCAGAAACTTGGAAAAGTCCCTCAAGATTAGAGATAGACACCTCCGGCCATTTATTATCCCGAAATAATCGGGCTGATTATATTGTGATATATCATGGAGATTTTGATCGCGCTGCTAACCGATTAGCTGACTGGCGCTCCATTGATGATAGATGGGGAACGCCTCCCATCACTATGGCTGTCGACATCCAGGATATTTATGATGAGTTTTCTGGTGGGATGCTTGATCCGGCAGCTTTACGCAATTTTTTATTTTATGCGGAAAACTACTGGAGTCGTCCGCCTATGTATGTATGTCTTCTGGGTGACGGTTCATATGATTACAAAAACAACTCCGGCACAAGTTTAGGGAATTGGATTCCACCCTACCAGGATGGTGATAGCACATTTGAAGATTGGTTTGTATGTATATCGGGCAATGACGATATGCCCGACATGGCGATAGGAAGACTGCCTGTTAAGTCGGCGATTGACGCCGACCGTCTTGTTGACAAAATAATTCGTTACGACAATGAACCTGAAGTAGGGCCATGGCAAGGCAAGGCACTGTTGATTGCTGATGACATTTCAAACCCAGATAAACCATTGGATACTGAACCATATTTTGTTTACGACAGTGAGTATATGGCGAATTTCTTCCCTGAAGAAATGGACATAGAAAAATTATATTTAGGCCTTTTCCCACTTGAAGGTTTGGGGAAACCGAGAGCGAGAGATCAATTCATCCGAAGTTTTAACGAAGGGGCACTTTTAGTTACGTATCTTGGCCATGGAAACCCAGATGTACTTGCCCACGAACAGATGTTTAGAGTTTCACGAGATATAGGCGACATTAATAACGGTAGGCGTTTACCTCTTTTTTATACTGCTGCGAGCCAAGTTGGCGTTTTTGATGACCCTGTTAAGACATCGATGCCTGAAGAGTTGCTAAATATGGCCAATGGGGGCGTAATAGGAATGATATCTGCGACTCGGGTTGGCTACCACATGAGCAATGTTATGCTTGCTGAGGCATTTCACGATCGAATGTATCGTAGCGGTAGGGAAGGAGTTCCTGTAGGTTTGGCACTGATGGAGGCTAAACCAATAGCTTTAGAAAGATTAGACATAGAGGATGCAATTTCTGTACGGAATATTCGTCGCTATTCTCTATTTGGAGACCCATTTCAAAGAATGGCTTTGCCTCGTTTGCGTATTATTCTAAATATTCAACAACCAATGCAGGCATTAGGTTTAGTTCAAATTAACGGGACAGTTGTAGATGAGGATGGGAAATTGATTGATGATTACACTGGGAATGTGCGCGTAAGGGCTTATGATTCATCTGAATTAAGTTTACTTGACGGCGTTCGTTATAGGCAGGTTGGGGCTGACCTTTTTCGGGGTATTTATTCAGTCAATAACGGCAAATTTACTGTTCAATTTCGTGTCCCAAAGGATGTAACCTATGGAGGAAATAATGGTCGCGTGAGTGCTTTTGCGTGGGACACCATAGGTCGTACAGCCTTTGGTGATATAGAAGAGTTGGATATTACAGGTACGGCTATAGATGTCGAATCGGATACCGAGGGTCCCACAATCCGTATTAATTTTGAAGGATATGAGACGTTTGAGAGTGGGGATAAAGTCGCTGGTGTACCGTTGTTGCGCGTAAATATTTTTGATAATAGCGGACTCAATATTACCGGAGAAACGGGACATGAGATTGAACTATTCATAGATAATGAGGAATCTGTCAAACTCACTGACAGGTTTAATGTCGAGGGNGGTGATTATAGAGAAGGCGTCTTGGAGTATCGCCTTTTGGGTTTGGAATTGGGCACGCATGTCTTGGCTTTGAAAGCATGGGACACATACAATAATTCTTCTCGAGTTGAAGTGAATTTTGAGATCGTCCAAAATAACGAACAGATCATAAAGAGTGCTTTATTTTACCCTAACCCCCTTGTAGGCAAATTCGGTCATTTTACATATACAGCTGAAACTGAAGCCGAGGCATCCCGAATAAAGATTTTTACTTTAGACGGAAATTTAGTTGAGACGTTGGATTCGAAGCACGCTAAAGGGTTTAATCAAGTCGAATGGCAAAAACCTGACAATCTTTCCAATGGTACTTATATTTACAAAGTTGAATTGATCGGCAGCAGTAATGTAATAGCCGCTCATTCAGGACCACTTCAGATATTACGGTAATATGAATTTCCTTGATGGGAGAGTGCTTTTGTAAGAAGAGAAATCGTTGCAATTACAATTGGAACAGTTTTTGCTTTTTGCGTATTACATTATGCCTATGTCAAGGAGGACTCCAGTATGAAGAGTTTACGTTCTGTTTTATTTGTAGTATTCAGCTTTATTTTGGGTAATGGGTCAGTTCATGCAACCCCAGAGAGTCGCGCAGCTGTTTTGTTTTTACTTATCGAACCCGGTGCAAGGGCCATAGGTATGGGCGAATCGTATGTTGCTATTGCGGATGATGCCACTGCGACTTATTTCAATCCAGCCGCTTTGGCAGGTCAGACNGATTCGAAAATAAATTTTACTCATAGNAAGTGGCTGCCTGGTTTGGCTGATGATTTATCTTACGAATTTCTAGCTTATTCCACTCCTGTTACAGGTTGGGGAAACATTGGTTTTAATGTTTCTCTACTTAATTTAGGTGAGCAAACTCGGACTGACGAAAGAGGTAATGAGCAGGGTACTTTTCGAAGCTATGATATGGCCATCTCTGCTGCCTATGGTGCNGAAATTAGCAAAAATGCCTCTGCTGGAATCGGTTTAAAATTTATTCGAAGCAATCTTGCTGATCAAGGAGCTGGGATCGAGCGAGGAAGAGGTGTCGGGAATAGCTTCGCCGCTGATTTTGGTTTCCTGTATAGTGTCACATCGGATATGAAAGTTGGTGCAGCCCTAAGAAATTTGGGGCCGAAGATAGCTTATATAGATGCGAGTCAAGCCGATCCCCTACCACAACACATTGTTCTAGGTCTTTCATACGAACTCATGGATACTCAGTATCACGATGCTCTGCTTTCTATCGATCTGTACAAGCCTTTGATATCTGATGGCTCTTTTGTCACGAATTTATTCAAGGCTTGGACCGATGAATCGATTTCGGACGAGTTCAAAGAAATGGATTTGCATTTAGGGGGCGAATACAAGTACGGTCTATCTGCTTATGAAGATGATGCTTTTTTTGCTCTGCGTGGCGGTTATTCTCTTGATAGTGACGGGGAATTAAAGACGCCTACATTTGGTATCGGGTTGAAATATAACCAGTTTCAAATTGACGTAGCCTATGTGACTGGTGAGGATACACCACAACAAGATAATACCCGTTTTTCGCTCAACTTAACTTTTTAGGCCTATGGGGCAGCATGTTGTATTTAATAACAGGGTGAAGCGACTCTCCGTAGGAAGCGATACCGGAGCAAGGATTTTACGGCGGATTTGTGCCTGCTTTTTGATATTGTTTACCCAGGATGTTGTTGCAGATGAATGGAACATCCTTGTGATAAGAGTCGATTTTCCTCTTGAGGAGCCCGATCAATTCACCACAACGGGCATGGGAAATTTCGATCTGCGCAGTCCTCAGGTTGCTCGTGCAGATTCCGACTACGCCTTACCTTATGATCTGCCGCCACACGACGCACTTTATTTTGATTATCACTTACAGTCGCTAAGACGGTATTATGATACTGTCTCAGAAGGGCGAGTTGTTATTGACTATTCTATATATCCGCAGGCTGTTACCGATGCTTATACTCTTCCAAAACCCATGCTATACTATGGCAACGGTAGGTCAAAGAAAGAAATAGGTGATCGGTGGATTGAATTACTACGGGATGCGTTTAATCTAGCCAGTAAAGATGTGGCGGGTCCAAAATTTTCTGATTTTAATAGTTTTTTGGTCATTCATGCAGGGTCTGGGCATGAAACCGGACAGCTGAATGATATTAGGTCTGTGTTCTTGCATGCCAGTGATTTTCTTCAATTTAACGGTGGACCTCTGGTCGTCGAAAATATTGAGATTGACTCCGCCTGGATTTTGCCAGAATCTCCCAGTCGCACAGGACATGGAGGTTTAAATGGTTTGATGGCCAAGTTTTTTGGCAATCAACTGGGCTTACCGGGGTTGTCTAATTTCGCTGACGGATTACCGGCATTAGGTGGATGGAGCCTGATGGACGTTGGTGCAAATGCATTGGGTTTTGTCAAAACGGATAGCTTAAATCCGGTGGTTGGCTTTGTTCCTCCTCATCCGATGGCGTGGAGCAAGATACAGTTAGGATGGATTGATCCTCTTGTCGTATTTCGTGATACTGTTTTGTCTATCGCAGCTACCGATCGTAATATTCAACTACCCCGAGCTATTAGGATCCCAATAAATCGTCACGAATACTTTTTATTAGAATATCGTCGTCAAAGAGCTAATACAGGTGTGCCGGACGGGCAGGAGATCATTGGAGTTGATGAGGATGAGGTATTATGGTTGGATTCTTCGCAGATACAATTTTCTGGTGAAAATCAAGGCGTTTGGTTGGGCGTGGAAGATTACGATTCATTTGTCCCCGGTTCTGGATTGTTAATTTGGCATATCAATAAGGCGATTATAGATCGTGCTGATGATTTGGCCTTTAATAATGATCCCGTTAAACCAGGTATCGCCCTAGAAGAAGCAGATGGATATCGTGATATTGGCCAACCTGTTTTTGAACGACTGAGACAGATAGAAGGATCGAAAGATGATCCCTTTACAAGCGATGGTATGTCTACGTTTGATGAATATTCTGCGCCAAGTAGCCATAGCTTTGATGGTTGTTCAACGGGTATTGAAGTGAGGGTTTTGTCAGAATCAGAAGATGAGGCACATATTTCTGTGAATTTCAGTAAAAATTTCCCTAGATGGCCTCTAGAATGGAAGCATGGAAGCCGTTTGCAGAGTTCAGATTTAAATGGTGATAATCTTGGTGAATTAATTGTTGAGACTACCGAGGGACTGACCGTCATTAGTAAAAATGGTGGTGAATATTGGAATTTGCCTCTCGCTCATTTCTTAGTTTCGGGAGAAATTGATAGTCGGAATGGCGATGAATTAATCGTTTTTCGTGAAGGTCGTCTTGAAGCATGGCACTATGGAGGAACTAAAGCAATTTGGGAAACCGATTTTCATCATGTTCCGGAGTCAGCAATCGTCGGCACGTTTTCTACTGCAGACAAAACTGAAGAAATTCCAATTTTAGCGGTATTGTCGTCTGGTCAGTTGCACGAATTTGAGGCTGACACAGTTTTTTTACGATTGGTTGTTGATAATCCTGAAGAAGAA
>NZPK01000108.1 GCA_002693325.1 Gemmatimonadota bacterium
CGATTTTTAAACGTATTGGTGAAGGGGATTCGGACTAAGATGGTTGGAGTCTTTTCAAGTTTTTTGGGGCGATGTATGTCAGAGAGCAATTGGATGTTGTCTGTCGTTATAAATCCAATGCCTCGTTCAGTCTGCACGCTATAGATGGGTTTTCGTACACCTTCATTTGGAAGAAAAAATTGGTTTGCGAAAAAATCAGTGGTTGAGGCACATCCCGTCCACATAACAAAGCAAGAAGTACGTAGGAAGAGAATTATATGTTTCATCTATTGATCCAAATTATATGACGTTGGTCCACCCTATTGGATGGGTGCAAGTTTAAGCGAATACGTTGGGTTTTATGGAATGTTTTTTAGAACAGAGTTTAACTAAAAGCTAGATTACTGTAATACTAAACAATTCGGCTTAAATTTGTTTTAAAAACAACAAGATCAGAGTAGAAAGAATTGCCATTAGGCAACATCTGCTTCCGATTAGATGGTTTATCAGCCGATAGTATAATTGATTTTAATGGAAAATTTTTCAAATTTTGGGAAGAATAGGTTTCTGCTTGTTCAATGGTGGCCCGTGCAGGATTCGAACCTACGTTACTGCCTTGAGAAGGCGGCGTCCTAGGCCTCTAGACGAACGGGCCAACAGGGGCTAAATTAGAATTAGGTAGTGGTATTGTCAATGAGTATAAAATTCGTCTTCCAAGTAAATTTGCTTATGTGTCTTTAGTCGTTTTAATTTGAATTAAAGTTAGTATGCAGTTTGTAATTAAATGGCTTTGTTTATTGTTAAACGTGGATAACTTTGTGGAGTATTTATAAATGAATGATACGGAAGCTTATGAGTTTGACCGTCAAGGTTATATCATAATTCGTGATATTCTCGATCAAAATCAAATTTTGGCGTTGTCGAAATCTATTGATTCCCTTGAGGAACATGCGCTATTAAATATCCAAAACCCGCCCCAAAAGAAAAGTGCCTGGGGTGCCGAATACCATGTAAATCAAGAAAAGGGNTATCACGTCCAGGGCGGCCGTGGAGAAGGCAAGACTTTAATCATTGAGGACTTTTGGAATTCTGATCCTACATTCGATTTTTTAGTAAGTCATNAAACGACCATGGGTTATATAAATCACATTGTGAAGTCTCGCCCAACGATTAATAATTCTGAAATTCGTATTCGGTATCAAGGAAATTCAACGAGTAGTCATGGGGGATCTCGCGCTGCCAATCAGAAATATCGATATAGTTTCGGTGAGAATGGAATTGATTGTATGATGGTACGGATTGTTTATTTCGTACATGACTGTAGTAATCAACAAGGCGCTTTTTGCGTTGTTCCAGGCACACACAAATCAAATCTTTCTTGTCCTTACGGTTCAAACCCTGATACGGAACCGGGCATGGTTGGTTTAGAAGTCAGAGCTGGCGACGCNATTCTGTTTACCGAACATTTACGNCATGGAGGATTTACAAATACTTCCGATCAGGTGAGAAAAACACTGCACGTTGGTTTCGGACCTCATTGGATGATGTCCCAGAACATTGCGACAATGGATGAGCCACAGCACATCACTGATGAAACATTTGCTAGATACGATGAGGTACAGCGTAATATGTTTCGTGCATGGCCTCTTAGTAGCTAAAATATTGATTTTTAAGTGATGTCACGGTGAACAGTGNATTTACAATAGTGCTTCGATCTTTTCGACGTAATCACTTTTTTTGGCCGCTCCAACCTGTGAATCAGCTACTTCACCATTTTTAAAGAATAGAACAGTTGGTAGGCCGCGGACTTGATAATCAGCAGCTATTTTTTGTTCATTATCAGCATCTAATTTTCCAACTTTCACTCGGCCNTGAAAATCACTGGCTATCTCCTCAATGATAGGTGCAATCATCTTACATGGCCCACACCAAGTAGCAAAAACGTCAACAACAACGGGGACGGACGCNTGTAGTACCTCATCATCAAAGTTTGTCTCTGTGAATTCCAATAAATCTGCCATTCAGTGTCTCCTCAAAAGATNATATCTGTCAAATCATAGATATTAGGAATATTTGGTATGTTTCTCGATCTGTCAATGGTCACTGTGATTTTTGAGGTTTTTCTGGATTTCGTGATAGAATTATAACCCCAGCTTTAGTTTTTTGTAGCCATTCTTAGTTTATATCATCATCAAAGTCAATGAAAATAAAAAAGTTGTTGAATATTCTAAAATTTGGGGTTATTGTGCTGATAATTAAATGAAATAGAGTTCTGGTTTCTTGCATAATATTTGAGAGGAGGATACAAGGCTCAATGGTCGCTTTTGTGTGCATCCTAACGTTAGTCTACGGTCTACATGCTCAGGAGCANGGCGTTTCGTATCCTGACCCCAGTCGATTTGAACAGATCATATCTGCATTTGAGCAAGATGATGGAAAGAAAAGATTAGACAGAAACGCTATCATTTGTTCTGGGTCTTCCGGGGTAAGTCAATGGCATGACAGACTTTACGATGATCTTGCTCCTCTGACCGTAATACCACGAGGTCTTTTAGGTAGTAACTTTAACGATCAAATTCATTTTGCTGAACGTATCTTCAAACGGCATGAACCGCGTGCGATAATACTTTATCAAGGCGAGAATGATATCTTATTGGGTGCAAATCCAGACCAGGTTTTGGGTAAATTTCGCCATCTGGTTGAACAAGTTCGTTCGGAATTACCGCAAGTTCGATTTTACTTTATCTCAATAAAACCGAGCCCGAGTCAGTGGANGTTTTGGCCGAAAATAAGAGAAGCTAATTTTCTGATTAAAAAATATTGCGCGGAGCNCGAGTTCCTNTACTATATNGATGTTGCGAGTTTGATGCTTGATAAAGAAGGTGTTCCAAAATTGGATATTTTCGACAAAAATGGTTCATATCTTAACTCTAAGGGTTATGAAATCTGGCGAGATGCGGTTCGAAAGGTTATTATCGAGGCTGAATGGCCACATGAATAACGAAATAAGATTCGGAGATCGGATTGGAAAAGGAAGAATCTGAAGTTGATTTTGTTGAGCGTTGGAAAAGTGTTTTTTCGAAACCTGAAACTAGTTTTCTTTTAGTTGCAGGTAAAGANCGAGCTCAGGATTGGATTTATCCTATACTTTTGACTTGTCTTGTAGGAGTAGCTCACTTTTATCTTACAATCGACTTAGTTGATGCTGTTGCGGATAGGTCACAATTTGGGCAATTCNATGAAATTGAAGACTCTCAGTATNAAGAGTGGAAAGAAAACAGTCGTCTGTATGGGTGGACGCTTATTCCCGTTGGCCATTTTACNTCTCTTGTATTTATAGCGTTTGTGGTTATGATTGTAGCAAAACTTGCGTTTCAAGCGGAATTAAATTTTCGTCAAGCTCTCATAGCGAAGGCTCATGCTACGCTAATAATTGTACCTGAATGGATCATACTTACGGTTCTGATGTTGGGCACTGGATCTACCGGAATAACGCTTGGTCCAGGTTTTTTCTTAGAAGAGAATAATATAAACACATTTTTTGACCGTATCTTGATCAGTATAAATATTTTTGATGTTTGGCAGATTTGGGTCTTAAGTGCGGCAATATCAGTATTCGCCAATATTCAACGCCTTCGTGCTACCGTAACACTTGGCATGGTATGGGTGGTTTGGTTGTTGATTGCTGTGGCCTTGGAAGGATTAGTAGAAAAATTGCAGATTGCTCAGCCGGCTACTGGCTAAAAGAATAAGGGCATATTATTGCGGGGCTGTTTCGATGATTTTCTTCGTTCTTATTCACCCTTGATCCGAAATATTTTGGATAATGATGAGCATCATGAAATTCAGATTCTTTATACGCAGGTAGACAGGGATTCAAAGAATAATCCAATCCTGAACGAATATGAATATGGCGTCGAAGCCGGGAATTATTTTTATCCAGCAAGTTCAATAAAACTTCCTGCAGCGTTAGTAGCTTTAGAGAAAATGGCAGCTCTTTCCGTACCAAATCTAAATCGTGATACTCCATTGAAAATTAAAATCTCGCATAATTCTCAGACTGCAGTTGATGTTGATAACTCTGCCCACAAAGGTCAGCCAACGCTTGCTCACTATATACGAAAGTTGTTTGTGGTCAGCGATAATGATGCATATGACCGACTCTATGAATGGGTCGGTCAGCACTGTTTAAATGAGACTTTATGGGCGAAGGGTTATTTGGATATTCGTTTAACGCATCGTCTATCACAGCCCATGTCGTTGGAAAATAACAGATATACTAACGAATTTGTTTTTTATGTAGAAGATGGCGAAATCTTCCGTCAACCCAGCCAGTTTAGTAAAGAAATCTTTAGTGTTACCAGCCCCATACTCAAAGGGGTTGGTGAAGTGGTGGATGGTGTTTTTAAAAAAAAACCCAAAGACTTTTCGGGTTTGAATATGGTTTCGGTTCGAATTTTACAGGATTTGATGAAGGCCGTAGTTATGCCTGAATGTCTACCTGTCGACCGACGTTTCGCTATTTCACCGGACGACCGACGATTTTTGCTAAAGGTGATGTCAATGTTACCGTTTGAATGCAACTACCCGATTTACGATCGATCGAAGTATTATGATAGTTATGTTAAATTCTTGATGTTTGGAGATTCAAAAAATCATATTCCATCAGAAATAAGAATTTTTAACAAAGCTGGTTTGGCATATGGATATTTAATCGATAATGCATATATTGTCGACCTCAAGAGAGGGGTTGAATTTTTTCTCACAGTAGTAATTTCAGTTAATAAAAACGGTATATATAATGATGGAAAATATGAATATGATGAATTGGGTTTCCCTTTTTTATCGCATATCGGGAGAGCTGTATACGAATATGAGACAAAACGAAAGCGTCCCCATAAAGCAGATCTGAGTGAGTTTGATTTTATCGGAATTAGATGAGACGAAAGAAGAAAAATCATGAAAAAAANGCAAATAATTCGGGTAGTATTAGTTGGCTGTGGTGGAATGAGTCGGGCATGGCTAAATGTTGCTCAGGATCGAAGTGATTTGGAAATCGTTGGTTTGGTTGATATAGATCTGGAAACAGCTAAAAAGCGTGCAGAAGAATATGGATTAGATAATGTGGTGATAGATTGTAGCCTAATCTCTGTTCTATCCCGAACGAAACCAGATGTGGTTTTTGATGTGACAATTCCTGATGCNCATACCGAAGTAACAGTGACGGCACTAAAAAAGGGATGCCACGTTTTGGGTGAAAAACCGCTATCAAATTCAATGGTGAATGCTCGAAAATCAATTAAGGCGGCTGAAAAAGCAGGTAAAATCTACGCTGTCATACAAAATCGTCGTTATAACGTGCATATCCGTCGCCTCACAAGGTTATTAGCTTCTGGCGCAATAGGAGAGTTGACTACTGTGAATTGTGATTTTTATTTAGGTGCCCATTTTGGGGGGTTTCGGGATAGAATGAAACATGTCCTTTTATTGGATATGGCAATTCATACTTTTGATCAGGCTCGTTTGATTACTGGTGCAGATCCTGTATCGGTATATTGTCGAGAATGGAATCCTGCTGGGTCATGGTATGACCACGATGCATCCGCAATTTGTATTTTTGAAATGTCGGATGGGTTAATTTTTACTTATCGGGGTAGTTGGTGTGCAGAGGGTTTGAATACAAGTTGGGAATGTGATTGGCGTATTGTTGGGACTCGANGTTCAGCGACATGGGACGGNGGNGAAGCGATACAGGCTCAGTCTGTAAAAAAGGCTAACCAATTTCATTCAGTGATGAGAGACGTTAAAGTGCCAAAGCCAACGAGAAAAGATCGAATCGGTGGACATGCAGGTTTGATAGATGAGTTTATTGACTGTGTTAAAAAGGAAAAGATTCCAGAAACCGTTTGCACAGATAATGTCAAAAGTTTGGCTATGGTATTTGCATCTATCGAAAGTTCGAAAAAAGGTCGGATGGTAAAAATCCATTACTAGACATCATTATTGNAGAGAATTTTTCATATAACTATGTTTTTCACTTCGAAAACCTCATGTAGAAATCGATCGGCCATAATTTTATAGCCCTCAGAATTTGGGTGTAGGTTGTCTGGTAGATGTTGGGACAAAGATTCATCAAAAAGCTTGAGGCCATCCACATAATGGATATTTTTATCTCCCCGATTTTGGAAGGCTTTGACAGCTTCTAGTATTTCGACACGCATGTCTATTAGTGTCATTCCAGCCGAGTTTTTTTCGGTTTCTCTGTGGTGGCCCCAAATGGGTGAGCACAATACGAAGGGTGTGTTGGGATGACCATCTCTTATAGTTGCGATTGTTCCTATAATAGCTGGTCGAAAAGTCCGTATTGTGAGACTGGATGCACCATAAACGTTTATGCCAATTTTGGCAGAGATGAAATCAGCAGGCCTGTCTCGAATCAGTCTAGCGATCATGGGATCTGCATGACATTGCCCGCCAAAGCCTAACGAGGTTAGGTTGAAATTCTTTGCACGCGCAACTATACCCGGCCATGTGTAAGAGGGTGAATTTGCTGAGCGGCAATGTGAAATAGATGATCCATAAGTAACCCAACGAGGTCTGTTGTCATCACTCCGAAAAATACCTGCGTTTTCTGAAACTGTGATAGCGCGTAAGCAAACCGGTGTGGAATGCGGTAGCCAAATTTCGAAAATAGCCATTTCATCTGGGAGGTCGCAAAAAAGAACTTTGGTCTGACCAGCAGAACATTTGGCGATAGAATGAAGTATGTCGTTAATATAAAGGTCGAAGCTGGCAGCTTCTAAAAGTCGTTCAAACTCTAAGCCAAGGAGTTTGGTATTGCTGGAAAAACGTAAGCGAATTCCTGAGGGCATCTCTGCGGGTTTAGATAGGGGTGATTCTGATGTAGGCGAATATAAATCCTGCTCTGAGTAGGGAATTCTCCAAGGTTTTACGTAATCCAGACCATATTCTAACGAAACTGTACCATTCCAGATTATATTTTTTTCGGTTACCGATATCCGATTCAAAATCATTCTTCCTTTTTTCAGGTTAGGTTTTTTTAAAAACTAAAGGTTAATTTAGTTTTAATGAGGATATTTGTCATAATCTTTAGAAACAGAGGTCATTTGCAGATAATTACAACACGGGACGGCTCGCATACATTAACGGCTCCTTTCACAGGAGAGCATTATCATTCGCTTCATGGGGCTATTGAAGAAAGTCGTCATGTTTATATTGAGAGTGGTGTAGGACTCTTCGGTGAAAGGTGTGAAATTTCAGTATTGGAAGTTGGTTTTGGTACGGGCTTGAATGCTCTTCTGAGTCTTCAATATGCTCGAGCAAATAAAATTTTTATGCGTTACGTTACACTAGAAACAAACCCGATTGATATTAATATTGCNAGTATGCTCAATTATGGAGATTTAGTAGAAGACAGCGGTTCAGATTTTATGAGATTTCATGAATTGCCTTGGAATGAGGATCACAAATTTGACGAAATCTTTGTTTTAGAAAAATTAAAGATCTCTCTTAGAAAAATTGAATATGACAATGAATTTGATGTTGTATTTTTCGACGCATTTGGACCGCGTTTCCAGCCGGAATTATGGGAAAGAGATATGTTTAAAAAAATATTTGAGAGTATTAAACCTGAGGGATTGCTTGTTACTTTTTGTGCAAAGGGTCAAGTTAAGCGAGATATGGCTAGTGTGGGTTTCCGTGTTGATACTATTCCAGGTCCCCCAGGTAAACGTGAGATGATTCGGGCTCACAAAGACATGAAGACTTCTGTGTTTTAAATAATGCTTAATTGTTTTTTTGGTATTTCCTAAAATAAAAAAAGGATAGTAAAATGCAGGTAATTCTAGTATTTCTGTTAATGGTCTCGGTTTCTTGGGCTCAAGTCAATATTGAAAGTTTTCGATCTGAAGAAAAGCTCAGTGGAGATTTTAAGTTGTCTTTTAATTCGGATATAGGAAACGTAGATGCCGTTCAAGGAGATGCTGCGGGAAACGTTACTATGCAGACTGATGCTGCTGTTTATATGTTAGTCTTAGAAGGAGGCATGGGTTTCTTAGGTGGTCGTCGGTTTGCGAATAGTGGTGTTTTGCATCTACGCTATAGTTTAAAACGATCTAAGGTTTGGCAGCCGGAATTTTTCTTACAAGGAGATTATGCTAAATCTCGTCGATTGGATGGAAGGTTTTTGGCGGGTAGTGGAATAAGATGGATAATATCTAGTAAAGATAGCATGCGTGTTGCTTTAGGTGGTGCCTTAATGTGGGAACGCGAAGCGATTGACACCCAAATTGGAGACGGTCACGCGAGTCTAACTTCTCAGTTGCGATCTAGCAATTATGTTAATGTAAAGGTTAACGGTCGAGCTTCTTTTTCTACGACTGTATATTTTCAGTTTGCTACATCTTCCTGGAGCGATACTCGCTTATTAGGAACGAGCGAGATCGCTATTCCTATTTTCGGCAAAATAAAGCAGATAACTGCCCTCAATTTTAGAATAGATTCAAAGCCGCCGACGGGAGTAAAAACGTCGGATGTTAGACTATCAAGTAGTTTTGGAATTTCTTTTTAACAGTTCGGTGATTTGGTGTTTTAAACTTGCTTAAAATATGGAAATATTTTCTAAAAAAATGATATTGTGTTCATGCCAAATTACTCACGTCTAGGCTTTGTGACTGTTACTCCGTCGTCTTCGACTAGAGGCCGGTTGTATATGTACGGAGGCTCCAAAACNGCCTGTTGGGCTTCGGTGAGCTCTGAGACCCATTCAGGCTGATTGGTTGTGAATGTGCCGCCAGCAAAATGTAGATACTTGGGACAGTATCGGTATAAAAGTGATCTNCGTTCATGATCTGCAGTCCAAGGTAATGTACCGTGAAGCGTAGCTTCATTAAAGATTACTAAATCCCCGGCTTTACAGGGAACGTTATAAACGACTTCTTGGTGAGTATCCCAAGTTGAGATTGGCTCTGGACAAGAGAAATTTGACTTGTGGCTACCTGGTATACAGGCAAAACCGCCATCGCCCTCGTTTACGTCAGCCAATTGAAATTGACAAACGATCATACCACATCGAATTATGCCGTTTGCATATTGATAGTATTGTGAGCCATCAAAAACGCGACTCGTTGAACCGTGCATGAATAATCCTTCGGTTCCTTTTCCACCTGTAAGCATAAAAGGAGAATGGTCCATCTTCCATCCTCTTCCAAAAAATGTGTTCAGATAAGGAATTAACTTTTTATGAGCTAGTAGGTCACGGAAGGGAAGAGAATGAGGTTTGTCCCATTCCAACATTCCGGTAAAAATCCCTCTTCTTACAGGGCCAAAGGTTTTTCCCTTCGGAGCATGATTCGGATCATCATACCGCTTGTCCCAATTGGCATCAAAGGATGCGTTGAGTGCATTAACCTCGTCAGTAGTTAGAAAATTTGGGATTTTGAGAAATCCCTGAAGATCAAAGAGAAATTTTTCAGTCTCATTCATAATTTATATGTCACCACGATTATGGGTTATTGTCTCAAAATAGTATTATCTTGAACAAGGTTAAGCAAATGAAAAAAGCCGAATTAGTGAGTGTAATCTAAATCTAATAACCAATTGAGAGTTTCGTAATCTCCAGCGAGTTGGTAAATCGGGTTGCTTAATTCTAAGTAAAATTGCTCGGCAATAACGGGATCGCCTGAGGTGTCTAAGTCAATCCAATCGTTATAAGTGAAAGCTTTTATAAGAGGTTGTTTGCGCACCAAAGAGAGCAGGGGTTCGAACCACATAGACCATAAATCTTCGCTTGTTCTTGGCGATTTGGTTAACGGAGTTGAAGCCCCGAGTAGAATTGGATAACCGTTTTCCAAGGCAAATTGCATTGCCGTGTTTACCGTGATGTTTTGTAATTCTCGTGGCGTATGAACTTCCAACGACCACCAATCTACATATTCGTCTCCAGGAAAATATTCCATAATTTTTGGGTGCCCGTCGCCACTCAAAGTCCAAGCTGTCGCTACGTGTCTTAACTTCCATCGATGCTGTATTACTTCGCCCAATCTTCTCCATGCATCCTTATATTCCTGAGGACTGCACGTAGACCAAATAGCGTTAAATTCGGGAGCGAATCGTAAAATCGTTGGACGTCTTATTTGCCGCAATCCATGACCAAGAGCGTCTAGCTGATCGTTTAAGAAACCATCCGAAATTNCTTGCCCGTAGCATTGTCCCTCTGGCGTTAAAATATGGATGTCAATTTGAAGTAGATTGTAGTAATTACTTCTGGTTAATAAGTCTTGAATGGGTCTATACCAGTTGGATCTCAGCTCTCTGAGGTTAAAGGAATAAGCAAAATAAGCTGGATGAGCTCTTGTAGAAGTTGGTGTTGCTGAAAGTGGGGAGTAAGATGGATTTACTCCAAAAAGGATTTTATTCCCTCTGGGTTCTATACGTTGAATAAAATCTACCCGCGGGTAAAAGTAACTAAGACTTTCTTTTGCGACGTCATTTGCAACGTACAGACACGAAGTCAAAGTGACTACCATAGTCAGGTAAATACAAGAAAACATAACTTACACACCTCAATTTTATTGATGTAGAAAATTTATAATTCGAGCCAATGAAGTATGATTAGTAGGTTTATTGGGCTCCAAAGTGTGGAACCAATGAGGATGCGGCCGAGTAGTTCTGGTCTGGCCTTAAACTTAGATGATAATATCAATGCATTTATCGCCGTTGGTAAACAGGAGGCTATAAAGAGGACCTGGCGAACAAGTCCTTCTGCACCGATAAGCCAAGTAAGGGATATTCCGATAATTGGTCCGACAACTACTTTGGCCATTATACTCCAGAATAAGATGATATTGTCGCACGTTTCTTCGGTATCTATTTGTGCTAACTGTACTCCCAAAAGAATTATTGCTATAATCGGGCCCGTTTTGCCTACTAATGTTGCCCAATTTAAAAAAAATAAAGGCACATGAAGTCCAGTATATTGTACATAGAGTGCGATAAAAACAGCATAAACAAGCGGTAGCTTGAAAATATTGGCCAATGCTGCTAATGGTGATCTACTGCTGCCTGCAGCAATAAAGACACCCAACGTACTGGTGAAAATATTGCTATATATAAAGAGCAACATGATGACGGAAAGTCCCTGTTCTCCTAATGTAAACATCACAATAGCTAACCCATATGAGCCAACGTTAACCGTTGGTATCGACAAAGTGACTGCACTACGCGTGGGTTTATCCCAGTTTGCGAGGCGTGCGATAAGTTTCACCGTCAATATGCTGACGATGTACATACCTGCATGCCATATAAGTACTTGAAATGCCATTTCTCCAGTGATAGGATTTGTCACAAGAGCTGAAAAAATCATGAACGGCATACAAATATAAAGTGCTATGTCCGCTAAAGAATCGACATCAATATGCCTATATTTGGAAATTATATAGCCAGTACTAATTAGGAAAAACAGGGGCGCAATCACTTCANTTAAGAGAGTCATATTTTATGCCGGAAATTGAATATCTAAGCATCAATTCATAACTAATTGTTGTTTTGTGATATTCCTGTTTAGTTAAATACAAATCGGTTCCGAATTTGTAACAAAATCAAATCGGATTTGATTGGGTTAAATTACCAAAATTAAGGTAGGGAATCTATCTTAGGCGATAAAGCTAAGTTAAAAGGTTGCTGAGAACATAGGAAATATTGCCGAAAAAAGTAAAGTTTGTTTTAAAACAACCCTATTGACAAGGTCAATAAACTTATAAAACTTTGTTTGAAAAAGAAAAAGAAGATTTTTATACTTTCACGACATATTAAGCTTAACCGTTAACAAGGAAGGAAGAAATGGCCGCCCCCATCGCCATACAACTTTATACCGTACGTGACTTACTGGCGAAAAATTTTAAGACTGTTGTTACCCAAATTGCTGAGATGGGTTATGTGGGTGTTGAAACTGCCGGATTCCCAGGGATAAGTGTTGTAGAAGCTTCCGATCTATTTGCTGATTTGGGNCTACAGGTATGTAGTGCTCACACTCAATTGCCATATGGTAAGCAAAAAAATCAAGTCATAGAGCTTGCTGATGCACTTGAAATATCCCGTGTGGTTTCGAGTACTTCAAGAGACGATTTTAATAGTATTGACTCGATTAAAGCCTTATGCGCNCGTTGGAATGAAGCCGCCGAAGTAGCCGATGAGTTTGATTTAGAATTGGGTCTGCACAATCACTGGTGGGAATTTTCTCAGTTGGAAGGTCGGATGGCTTTTGATGTTTTAATNGAGAATTTGGACGAGCGAATTTTTTTTCAAATAGATACTTATTGGGTTAATACTGGNGGTGGTGANGCTTCNNAAATTGTTGAAAAATTAGGAGAGCGAGCNCCACTTCTTCATATGAAGGATGGGCCGTGTANGCAGGATTCTGATATGGTGGCTGTTGGCGATGGTGAAATGGATTTTTCGCAAATTGTTGAAGCTAGTCATGGTACTTCTGATTGGTTGATAGTTGAGTTGGATCGTTGTGAGACAGATATAATGGAAGCTGTTGAAAAGAGCTATAATTATCTTGTAAAGCATGATTTAGCTCGAGGTGCAAATTAATTCCGTTGAAAGGTAGTGTGAAAAATGTCTAAGAAAGTGTTGATGGTATGGGGTGGATGGGATGGTCATGAACCGAAAAAGTGTGTAGATGTGTTCGCCCCTATGCTTCAAGACTCTGGCTTTGAGGTAACTATTTCCGACAATTTAGATATATACAAAGATGAAAATTTGATGTCTGAATTGAGTTTAGTTGTTCCAGTGTGGACGATGGGACAAATTGAACGCGAACAGGAACGTGGGTTATTAGATGCTGTGCACAAGGGTGTTGGTATTGCTGGTTGGCATGGAGGAATGGCGGATTCATTTCGTTCGAATACTGAGTATCAATTTATGGTAGGTGGTCAATGGGTGGCTCACCCTGATGGTATAATTGACTATGAGGTGAATATTATTTCTGATGATCCAATAGTCGAGGGTATGCAGGCTTTTAGGATGACGTCAGAGCAGTATTACTTGCATGTGGATCCAGGCAATGAGGTTTTAGCTACGACTACTTTTCGTGGGCGAGAGAGTGCGCCTTGGATCAACGGAACTACAATACCTGTTGTATGGAAGCGAATGTGGGGTAGCGGAAAGGTATTTTATTCGTCTCTTGGACATGTCGCAAACGATTTTAAGGTTGATGAAGCGCGAGAAATACAATACCGAGGAATGGTTTGGGCGGCTCGTTAGAAAAATGAATTATATGCAGCATAGATACTTCGTGTTTATTTATCTNATTTACTACTTTTCCTCCCGTACAACCCAATTTAAATTTAAACGAATAGAGAAATATATATAGTATGAAGAGTGTGTTGATTACAGGAGCTGCTGGAAATATTGGAAGAGTATTACGTCGAGGGTTGAGAGACGATTACTTGTTACGTCTTACCGACTGCATTCAAATAGTCGATCCTGAAGTGACCGATGTTCAAGTTGCGGACGTGAGAAGTGTAGAAGAAATGGAGGAAGTCTGTAAGGGAATAGACTCTGTAGTACATCTTGCAGGTGAGCCGAGTACTGGATCTTCTTGGTCGGTGGTATTGAACGCCAATATAGAAGGTACTTACGGGATTTTTGAAGCGGCAAGGTTAGCTGGAGTTAAGCGAGTCATTTTTGCCAGTAGCAATCATGCAACAGGATATTATGAAAAGGAATCGATTTATACAAAGCCTGACATGCTTGCTCGGCCCGACAGTTTATATGGTGTTAGTAAGGCCTTTGGTGAAGATTTAGCTCGGTTTTATTATGACGAGTATGGCATAAATGCGTATTGTCTGCGGATTGGCTCTTTTCAACCAGATGACTCAGTTATCAATCGTAGTTCTGACCGTATACTCTCTACCTGGTTGAGTCATAGAGACTTGGTTCGGCTTGTTCGATGTTGCATTGAGACAAACAACGCGGAATTTGGAATATATTATGGCATTTCAAATAATACTCGCGCATTTTGGGATATTGAGAATGCGCGCGAAGAAATTGGCTATTCACCTGAGGATGATGCAGAGGATTTAATTTAAATCTAATACTATTTTTTTATCTTGTTTTAAATTGAGGCAGTCTTTTAAGTATTATACATGAGTTAATTTGAATCTTAAGATGTCTGAATTACAATTTTAAGCGCTAAAAATATTGATGAAAAATCATGACTCTGATCCGGATCAATTTAACAAACTGAAGAAATTCGATACGCCAACTGTCTGTAATGCGATAGAATTATTCAATTTGCGATCCCGATGTGACGGTTACATGGACAGACGAATCCAACCGTGTTTTCNAGGGATGGAACCAGTCATAGGTTACGCAGCTACGGCTACCTATAGAGCTTCCCCAGGCGAGAAAGGTGATCTTTACTCAAGTATAGACAGGCAGGTAGCAACGTTTGTCGAATTGCCAGGACCTCCGTTAATCGTGTTTCAGGATTTAGATTGTCCATCAGTAGCCGCTTCCTTTGGGGAAGTAATGTGTTCAGTTTATAAAAGCTTTGGTGCCGTGGGGTTGATTACAAGTGGTTCTGCTCGTGATTTATCTCAGGTTCGTAACTTGGGNTTTCCTGCTTTTAGTAATGGCGTTATTTGTTCACACGGTTATGGCCGTGTTGAAGATTTAATGGTAGAAGTTTGTGTCGGTGGTTTAGCTGTAAATCCTGGTGATGTATTACATGCTGATGAAAATGGAGTCGTTACTATNCCGAAAGAAATAATTGGAGAGTTGGGAGATGTTTGTTCGGAATATTGTAAAGCTGAAAATATAGTTATAGACCGTGTAAATAATTGGTCTGATGAAGAAGACAGGAATGTTGGTAGATTATTGAATAAATTAGAATGGGACGCGAGACTTGAGGGATTGATTGAGGCCCGTCGCGAGTGTGCAGAAGAATTAAAGGCTTTAAGCAGACGTTTATCTAATAAGAAAACATAGGTTTACCGTTTATTTTTTACAGACTGTATTTAGTTACTCACAAAGAATAAAATCTTTAGGTTAATATTTTTGAAATAGCTTTTCCCATGGTTTTATAAATTTTGCAGTTTATCTGTAAACTGAACTTGCTTAGATCCTTCGACGATTTCGCCTATTACATAAGGCCGATAGCCTTCTGTNTGTAAATGATTATTAACCNGGGCGACATTTTCTTTTGNGACAATCAGGGCTAATCCGACTCCCATATTAAATGTGCGTAGCATATCTGATGTATCTAACTGACCATGATGTTTCAAGACTTTGAAGATTTCTGGTATTTTAATCTTAGATAAGTCAATTTTTGCGTCTAAGTGGTCAGGTAGTATTCGCGTTAAATTGTCACGTATTCCCCCTCCAGTTATGTGCGCCATTCCATTGATGATCTTGGAATTGAATAGCTCTGCAACACCTTTGTAGTAACAGAGGTGCGGCATAAGTATAGCTTCAATAAATGATTTATCATCCACCATTACTTTGGTTATTTCGGGGTGTGCCTCTATTAATGCCCTTACAAGTGTGTAACCGTTAGTATGAAGACCGTTAGATGCAATTGCGATTACTTGATCACCCGATTTTATGAGCTTTCCGTCTATAATTGATTTTTTTTCAGCTACCCCAACGATACTCGCTGTGAGAATATAAGTGCCTGGTGGAACCACTCCAGGTTGTTCGGAGGTTTCTCCGCCAGTTAGAGTGCATTTTTGCTCCCGACAAGCTGCAGCCATTCCGTCAACGATTTCAGTGACGATGTTTTTTTCTAATTTACCGCATACTATAACATCTTGTACTGAGACAGGATGGGCTCCCATGACGACAATGTCATTAATTAAATGATTAATAAGGTCGTAACAGACAGATTTGTAATAACCATGATCGAAAGCAAGTTTTTGTTTAGATCCAGGCTCTTCACTTTTTAAAACCAATACAGGATGATCATAGTCTGGGAATTTACCGTCGAATAGTGTTGCAAACGCACCAATTTTATTGAGGACTCTTTCATCATTGGTCTCTAAGCTTTCTGCCATTGCTTTTTTAGTAGAGTCAGCGTTATCAATGTTAACGCCAGCGGATGCATAAGTGAGTTTTCCCAAAAGAAACCTTTCTGTCAATGGTTGTTCTGATTTGGTCTCAAACAAAAGTAATCAGAGACAAAATTAATCTCAATTGTTTTCCCTGCAATACTAAAGAAGTGTGTGATGTTTTTTAGCGGTATATCGAAGCAGTGATGAATTCGGGATTATATTACAAAGTATTGTTTTTTATTATCTTGGAAGTCTACTTGACAGCGCATAGGAGTTTTTTAAAATATACAATCTTTCAGAACGACCCTATCCCAAAGGCTTGGACTTGTTCTTTTATTTTATTTCTGGATATCGGGTAAGTTTGAATGGACAGTGAGGGTGTGGTTTTTGTTTTTTTAAACCGAATAATGTTGAATTTTTTCTGAACTTGTAAATTCTGTTTAATTGTGCATCGTTAGCGGGGCTTTTCGGTATTGAGACTTTATTATAACAAACGGAGATTTTAATAATATGAAGGGAGCAAGGGTAAAAGCGCCTTTTGAATGGGAAGTGCAAGAAATTGAAAAACCAAAATTAGACGATGGTCAAATGCTGGTTAAAATGGAACAAGTAGCTATCTGTGGAAGTGATTTTCCCGATTATTGTGGGGTGTGTCCAGAGTACCCGCTTTTGCCAGGTGGATCTGGTCATGAAGGTATCGGTATTGTTGAGAAATGTCCGACTGGAAAATATAAAGAGGGTGAGCGTGTATTGCTTTGGGGATTTGCACGAGAACGAGGTCTCTTTCAAGAATACGTTCCTACTCTGGACGAGGGTTTGCTCAGATTGCCGATGGATCAACCGAGAGAAAAGGTTTTGATGAGTCAGCTATTGGGAACAGTACTACGTTGTTTCCGCAAGTTGGGAAATATACTTGATCAAAGGGTCGTAGTACTCGGTCAAGGTCCCGCAGGTTTGCTTTTTACGGGAGTATTAAGAAATTTAGGCGCTAAAGAAATTATAACGGTTGACCCGTTAGAGTATCGTTTGAAGGTATCTAAAAAGATGGGTGCAACAGAAACAATAAATCCTGACAAAGAGTCTGTTTTTGAATCCGTGAAAGATTTAACCAAAGGAAAGATGGCTGACTTAGTTATTGAGGTTGTCGGAGGAGAAGATACCTATGGTCAGTGTTTGGATTTGACACATCGTTTCTCGACNCTTGTATGTTTTGGGGTTCCGGATAANGAGAATCATGCNGGNATNATAAAATTGCCGATGATGGANATGCAGAGGCGTGAGTTGAAGCTGGTTNTGTCGGTTAACTACGGTGANAATCCTTTTGATGATTATGCTTTNGCTCTTGATTGGATAACACAACAGCGTCTTGATGTGGAACCACTGGTGTCGCATATCCTTCCATTCGAACAGATACAAAGAGGCTTTCAACTTGCCGTAGACAAACCACCTGCTGATGAGACTTTGAAGGTTATTCTACAGTTTTGATAATCACGCAGTACTTAAGCGTTACATTAAAATTATTTATCTTAGTAATTGATGCTTTTATGAAGATTCATGTCCAAAATTTTGAGAGATATAATTGAATTTTGATGTGGTTATAATTACAGCGACTTCCTTTGAGCAAGATTTGTTGCGTCGAGAAATGGTAAATACCGTTGCGTTTACTNAAGCTCGAAAGTNTTGTATCTCTGGAGTATTGGGTAAATTTAATGTTTTGTTGGTTGAATCTGGAATTGGAGCTGTCAATTGTTCTCATTCACTAACTCATTTGTTGNCGAAGTATGAAGTGTCACAAGTATGGCAGATAGGAGTTGGAGGAGGATATCCTCAGAGCGGTGTTTCAATTGGTGACATCGCGATTGCCGTTACAGAACATTATGGAGATATAGGTGTCCGTGTGGATGACGGCTGGGTAGGGCTGGAAGATAGTATAAATATCCCAATTTTATTTGCTGAACAGCACGTAGGTGACCACGATATATTTAATGGTTTTGATTTGGATTTAGAGTTAGCTAAATCGGCAGCTGAAATTATTGGCCAGAAATGGCATACGGTGCTCGGACCTTTTGTGACGGTTCAAGAATGCTCTGGGACAGATGCTTTGGGTCAGGAACGAGGATCTTTATTCTCAGCTTGTTGTGAGAATATGGAAGGAGCTGCNGCGGCACATATTTGTTCTTTNTACAATGTTAAGCTTTTTGAACTTCGGTGTATTAGCAATATGGTAAAGGTANGAAATCAGTCTGAATGGAACCTGTCNTTGGCATGTCGACGTGCTCAAGAGGCCGCTATANTACTTTCCAGAGAAGGTTTCTGTATATCATGAATCCGATAGAGTTAGGNTATTCGCCGTGCCCCAATGATACATATGTTTTTTATGCACTCGTGCATGGTAAAGTGACATATGATTTTCCTATCACGGAGATTTTAGCCGACATTGAGACTCTCAATAAAATGGCGTTGTCAAATGAACTGGATGTTGTGAAGGTGTCTTTTCATGCGTTTGCGTATCTTCGTGAGAATTATTGTTTACTCCGTTCTGGTGGTGCCTTAGGTCGGCGTTGTGGACCTCTTCTCATATCAAAACAAGGAACGAACTCCAACGGCTTGCAGGGTTTACGTATCGCGATCCCCGGGAAAATGACAACGGCTGCGTTGCTACTTCGTTTATACGATCCGCAAGTTGAAGATATTGTCGTAATGCCTTTTGATAAAATAATTGGGGCTGTTGAATCTGAAGATGTGGACGCAGGGCTTATTATCCACGAAAGTCGATTTACATACCAACAACACGGTTTAAAAAGCATTGTTGACTTAGGTGAATGGTGGGAAGTTGAAACGGGATATCCAATTCCATTGGGAGGAATACTAATTCGTCGTGAATTTGCAACTGAACGAATTCAAAAATTCGATGCTGCTTTACGTGCCAGCGTTGAGTTCGCTCATGATAATTTTCAGCAGGTTCGTAATTATGTTTGCTCTCATGCTCAGGAAACAGACGATTCTGTTGTACAGGCTCATATTGAATTATATGTGAATCAATTTACAATTGATTACGGTAATGAGGGGGAGGCCGCGATTAAAGATCTACTCGTACGTGCAGAGAATGCAGGTCTTGTACCGAGATCTAATCAATCCATATTCTTAACTTAGCACAAGTTATAGGTAAAGAGAGAGAAAATGAAACTTTTACAGTTCTTTGATCCAATTGATGGATCTCATGTTGGCTTAGTTGAGGGTGATGTTGTTTTTGATTTGACGTGCGCAAATAATAGCATTACTACAGTTTATGACATTTACTATAGCGCTGGTGGCGATTCAATTGGTCTAGTTGAAGCAGTGATGAAAATTAGAANTCAATATACAGATTTTCGTCAGATTCCCTTGGATGAACTTCTTGAAAATCAAGATCCAAGCCGAATTCATTTAATGAAACCAGTTAGTGGTCCCGATTCTAATCCTCATGCTTTGAAGGTGTGGTTNGCTGGTGTAACGCATGAGGTNAGTGCTAAGTTGCGTGAAATAGAGGCAAGGCAGGCTACTGGATCTAGTGTTAACGTTTATGACCAAAAATATAAAGAAGTCTCTGCTGGTGGGAGACCAGAACTATTTTCTAAGGGAGAACCGGATACAGTTTTAGGACATCGGCAGGCGATAACTAGACCGTTTGATACAGTTAGGCTGGTCCCTGAGACAGAATTAGTCAGTATTTATGGGGTTAACTCGGATGGAAAAATCGAACGTCTTGGCTTTACAGGTGGTAATGATGTTACTGACAACGGTATTGAAGCCGATAATCCGTTGAATTTACCACAGGCAAAGAATTGGGCAGGAGGGTGCGCGTCTCTTGGGCCATTGCTCGTAACTGCAGATGAATACAATGATAAAGATGTGACCGTTTCATGCGAGATTTTGAGGAATGGTAAGCGTATCGGTTTCAAGAAAGGTGAAACGGGACAGAATAATTTAAATATGCCGGACAGTCTTTTGCATTTGGAACGTCACCTCTTCAAGCGAATAATGTTAGAACCCCGTACCTTACTTTCTTTTTTCTGGGGCACACCAATTGTCTTTTCTGAAGAAGATATGTCTGACGGACTTCAAGTAGGAGATGTTATGAAATTGGAGTTTTCAGGTGGTATAGGTACTCTGGAGAATGAAGTTATTGCGTTGCCAAACACCAATCAACTGGATCAAATTGAGTCGAATTAAGGATAATGCCAATATAAGACCTTTAATTTGATTGTGCGGATTTATGCCAAGGTGAAATAGCTAAACATATCCATCCAAACATAAAGGCAGTTCCGCCAATCGGTGTGATTGCTCCAAGCCATCGGTAGTTGGTAATGCTGAGTAGATACAAACTACCTGAAAAAATTACAATCCCCATTATGAAAAGCCAGCCGGCCAACTTTGCCAATGGGCTTGAACAATTTTTTGTTGCCCATGAACAAATGACAACGGCTATGGCATGGTACATATGGTAACGAGAGGCAATTTCAAAAATTTCCAAGTGATAGTCCGATAATCTTGATTTTAATACATGTCCCCCCANGGCCCCTGCCGCGACGGCGAAAAAAGCTAATACACTCCCGAAGGAAAAAAAGAGTTTACTCATGTTATAGTTTCCAGGTAATCAACGGATCGGTAGAACTGTTGTATTTCGTATTCTGCACATACAGCTGGATCTTGGCCTCGTTCGTGTGGAGTTTTCCAGTCTTCTGTNAGTGGTTGTTGAGCACGATGCAGTGTTCGCAAGGCTGATAAGTTTTCTTCCAAAGGTCTCGATTCGTAGGTCGCCCAGTAATCGGATTCNAGAATTCGTACATGGCGTGCTTGAGATGCACCTAATTCAATACACCCCTGAACATGAGGCACCTCATTATCGAAAAAAGATAACATCTGTTTCCAATTTACCACACCATCTCCGAGAGCACAGCGTTTAAATCGGTATCCCGANTCAGTCCGGTGAATGGTGTAATCTTTGAGGTGGATGTGTTTTAGGATCGGAGAAATTCTTTGTGCAAAAGAAATGGGAGTTTCTCCGACGGCCAATGCGTTTGCGACATCCATTGTTACACCGATATTTGAGCTGCCAATACGTTTGCAAAAATCAAGAAGTTCCCAAGAGCAAAAGTCTTGGTGGTTCTCAATTCCAATATCGATTTCGTATTTTTCGGCTAAGAGCATAACAGATTTGATGGGCTCAACTAAGTCAGTTAGATATGACTTAATGCCTGTTAGACCTAAGCTTCGTCTATCTCCCTCGAGTATGTTACTAATTGTTGTTCGGACTACTTTGGCACCAGACCGGTGAGCAGTTTCAATGGCCTCACGGAGTGGGGTAATATCGTTTGCGTAGTTCGTACCCCCTGTGTCCAGAAATAAATCTAAACTTTTCAGTTCGCTTTGTAACGTTATTATCTCTTGCTTATTGTAATTTCTCAACGAACCTGAA
Organism: Gemmatimonadota bacterium; assembly: GCA_002693325.1. Classification (GTDB taxonomy): domain Bacteria; phylum Latescibacterota; class UBA2968; order UBA8231; family UBA8231. The sequence continues at coordinate 21,514 of NZPK01000108.1, forward strand.
GCGAATTCGACGCTCGCCAAATTTTTATTTTGCGCTAACCTTATTAATCCCAATGGGCTATGTGGATCAATATCTCTTTTGGCTTCGCGGTGAGATCCTGTGAAACTCCATGCACAGAGGCCAATACGCATGTATCTTCCCTCCCAATTTTGCAATCATTTGATCAGCTTAATATAAGTTCCTCAATTTTCCAGTCCATTGTAATGCGCATTTTTCTCTCATTCTTTCGTTCGAANAGTAGATATCCTTTTTCTAAGGCGAAATAAAATAAGTCACGGGTCAATTCTACATCCTTGCGACAATATTCTTCGATTAGGTCCATTTTTCCTTCCCGGTACCATTTTAAAGCCATTAGTCCATTCGCGGTCTTTGATGCATTTAGTGTTGCTTTTCCAATGGCATCCAAACTTACTCTGAAATTTAGTTGTTTGTGAATATACTGTAGCACATCTAATGTGTTAATTGTTTTTAAATCAAATTGACTATATCCTCGAAGAACATTGTAATCAAAGCCAATGAGATTAAACCCTACGACAAGATCGGNGCTCTGTAAGTGGGATATCAAGGCGTCAACTTCACCTTCATGATAGGATTTACTTTCCATAGTATGGCTGTCCCAGACTACGCCTATGGACATGCCCATCATGTGAGCATTGTTCCATCCCCCCACAGCGGTTGCAGAGCGTTGAGTTTCTAAATCAAAGACCACGATATGGGGCTCGGTATTTTTTGGAGTCTCTAACTTCATTATTCTATTTTTTTCACCAGCGTGGAGCTCTATTAGTACGGCAGATCTGGTAAGTAAATGGGCGTGGGCTATTTTTTCGGCGATATAATGTCGGTATTGTCACGTTTTTTATCATTGACACTCTATGGTAAGCACTCTGCTTGTTGTCTGTA
>NZPK01000003.1 GCA_002693325.1 Gemmatimonadota bacterium
TGCAAGCTGCTTAATAACCTATTTACTAAACTGCATAAGATTAATTGAGAAAAGTGGCGAGAAGTGCGATTTGCACTTGTAACAGCCGCCTCTTCAATGGAGTTTTTAAGCGTGGAGAGAGTTCGATTCCCTTCACCTGCTCCACTTCTCCTCCCTTCATTCTGAACAGTTTAAGCTGCAATATAGGTGTGGGTATTATCAATTTCAGTACGGATTAAAATCGAATCTTCCGTTCATCCTTCAATTATCTATGCTCAGAAGGGGATAACTACTGGATTTTCATCTTTTTGCTTAGTAAAATGACTGAAGCAGCGTCATTAAAAGATGTATTCATTGATAAATCCTTTTAATGGAAAACAATGAAGTATATTATTTACACATAAGATTATATATTAATATGAAACTCTCTATCTTTCGTATAATAAAAATTGATTCGCCAATCAGTACTATTATTTTACTTTTTATTATGCACGTTTCTGCTTTTAGCGATCAAGAATCCCTCGCTTCACATTTGCAAAATTTAAATTCTGATATTTATAAAAAATGTGAAAAGGAAGTTCGAGATTCTTTGGATAACCTGATTGGAAGATATGGTACATATGGTATCTATCCAAGGAAACAAAATGAATGGTTTCAAAATTCTATCAAAGTCGATCTTGAAGAAGGCCACTATACTGAAGCGGGAGCCCGGTTCCTGCGCGCGTATGAAACCTTCAATGACTTGAAGTATCTGCATGCTGGTTTAAAAACAGCAGATTTTTTTTATCAGATTCAGCATGCAAATGGTAGTTTTCCTACTGCTGCCTTAGTAGAAAAAGGTGGCAAAGCAATACCAATTGTTGGGAAAAAGCATAAGCATCCACTTGGAGTTGCTCGGATTGAGGACGCACATCAGTACCCAGCGTTTTGTCTTATGCTATATGCATACAAATTAACACAGCAAGCGAAGTATCTTAAAAGTGCTAAAAAGTTAGGGGATCTCTTTTTAGAAAAGATTCAGTATAATGATTGGGGTTGTTTTCCGGATTACTGGGACGGCAAATACCGCCCAATTAAAAAAGCATATATTGAAGACGATGATATGGACCTTGGAGTTCCAAATGGAGGCTCATATAGTGACCATGCAACATATGATGGCTTTATGACCACTATGGTTATGTATCATTTGACCGGAGATGATAAGTATCTAAAATATAGTTCCAAACTTGGGCAATGGTTGTTTCTTACACACTTGGGTGAGGGGGATACACGTGGTTGGGCAGATAATTATGACCGTTTAAATAATCCAGTTTACGCTAGACATCACGAAGGTTTAAATATTGATCCACGCAATGCAAATCGTTTCACATTGCCAATGATGATGTGGTTCTATGTAATGACCAAAGAAGAACGGTACCGAATCCTTTACGAAGAAACAGTATCATGGTTGAGTTCTAAAAAACATCCTGATGGGGAAAGTGCTCCCAAGCATGAATGGTTTACTGGAACTAATTTAAGTCTATTAGGCTGGCCGTCCGAGTACCTTCCAGATGGAACTGAAGCTTGGACTTCAGGCTATAAATCATATCAGTATAAGAAACCATCCACTTGGCCCAAAGAACTAAAGAATCTTGGATTATTGAATGGAGGCCATCCAAAATATACAACTAAGAAAGTTCAACTTGAAGGCGCTTATAAAATGCTCGCAATACTAAAAACCGACGGGCTTCAAGGATGGAGACGGCTATTTGATGGAAATGCTCAATGGAACTCACAAGAATTTATACAAAAACGTATTGAGGCAGCATCACGATGCATAAAGACTACCAAAGTCCCAAAATTATTGGATGAAAAATGGCAGTACGTATGGGACTATCGTTTAGCGATCGGAAAAATACAATTAAAACACGCAGCCTATGGAGGGCACGGATTACTAAAGTGGACAGAATTGTATACAGATTTATGGAATGTCCACTACGATTGGACTTCACGAGTCATCAGTGTCGACAACTGGCTGGACGTTCCAATTCCAAAATTGCAGGACTTTATGGAGGCTGAGAAAGCAAATTTTAAAGGATATCAAATTAATAACGAGATATGGGGGGCCTCCGGAAGTGGATATCTAGANCCTGATGCGAGAGNCTCAGAAATTGTATGGNAAATCTCCTCTCCTATTTCAGGTTCATTTAATATGGTGATTGTTTGGGCCAATGGNTCTGGAATAGACAGAAACATGCAATTAATTTTAAATGGATCATTACTTCAGGAGATAACATTTAAGAGATTCAGAAATATTAACAAATGGCATGGTAAAGTAGTGAANATACCAATGAAAANGGGAGAAAATATTTTATGTCTTAGCTCACAAGAAAAAGGACCAAGCATAGATTTCATCTACTTTACTGAACCTATTTTTGAAAGTGATGCCATATCTAATTTTGATGCATTCAGGTGATTCTCAAATTGGGGTCACTGAGTCTCATCTGAGGTCTGAGGTGCTAACTATTTACTCTTATCCCTGTGCTTAAGAATTAATTGTTGAATCTACTGCCCCCAATCTAAGTGAGTTCATCTCATTAATTGCCTGGTTCTTAGTAATCTTTTACTTAAATAAATGGCTATGTTGCATTTACCCTCTCACTCTCCCATTTATTGAAACTTTGTGAGATTCATTGAGAAAAAGGAAAATCAGTGCGATTTGCAATGTCGCAGCTACTTATTCATTGTAGTTTTGAGTGTGTAGAGGGTTAGATCCCTTCACCCGCTCCACTTCTCCACCGTTCATTCTGAACGGTTTACAGCTTCGATAGATCAGTGGAGTTTCTGATTCTCATAAAGAATTCAATTTAATGCATTAAATTAGTTATTATTTGGAGTTCGGCATCAAAAGGGTTACTCTTTTTCTTATGACATATGAGAAACTTTTGGGTTTGATCGCTGATGAAGTGCTTAACGAGTATTGGAAGAATGGAAACGATTATACTGAGCCAAGTTTAGACGTTTATGAATCCTACATGGAAAAGCGACAACCAGAAATTGAGAGGCTATTGAAAGCAAAACAATTTGATTCAGTAGGTATTGATGGCGAAATCGCCAAATGGCTTAGTTATATTATGGATAATCATCCGGAAGATAAAAAGCGTGAGGCATATAAAGTAAAAGATTGGATTTATGAAATGGCAGAGATCGCAAAATATCATCGGGATTGTAGTTGCTGTTAGACTGAATGTAATATGATATATTTATTATTAATATAAACTTGCTTCTGCTTTTTTAATTTTTTAAATAATAATAGACTATGCTAGATAAACCCAAACGCGACCCTGCCTTAATTAGAAAGATTAAGAATTGGGCTTACGAAAATTTGCCCATTACAAAAGAAGCGACTGTGAGTGTGATGGAGTTACAATGCCATGAACAGGATTGCCCCCCACTTGAAACAGTGATTGCAGTAATGGAGCAAGGATTGGAAACCCGTCAGTGCAAATTCCATAAACCGATCACTGAGGTGACTCAAAAGGATTTTGAATATGTAAAACTAGATTCCACTAGTAGGGCTTAGTAATTAAAGAAAACCTGATATAATCAACTCTTCTTTCTGGAAATGTGGTATATGAAGTGTGCATAATTTAAAATTGAAAGTAATGAAGTATTTACTAATCACATTAACTACTTCGGTTTCATTAGGTTGTACAACAACACAGTCTCCAGAACCGACTGAATCAAAAGTACCAAGCATCTCAATTCACATTGCAGCTATCAAGGGAAACATTGAAGTTGTGAAACAACATTTGGCTGCTGGTACGGATGTAAATACTAAGGACTCGAGCGGACTAACTGTTCTGCATGCGGTGCGATTTGATCAAAAAGTAATCTCGGAATTGCTGATTTTAAATGGTGCTGATATTAATGCTAGGAATATATACGAAGAAACTCTTTTACATTTAGCGGTTTATAACGGTCATATAGGATTCGTTAAACTTTTAATCGCCAATAAAGCTGAATTGAATCCAAAGGACTTGAGAGGATTAACTCCTTTGCATCGTGCTGCTGTTTTAGGTCTAAAAGAAATCGCCGCACTACTTATCACTGAAGGTGCAGATGTGAACGCGAGGGATAGAAATGGCGAAACCCCGCTTGATTGGGCCGATGAGGAAATTGTTGATCTACTACGTAGATACGGTGGAAAGACTGCCGAAGAATTAAAACTGCTAGTAAATAAATCAGTTCATCCTTTTATAAACACCAACTTAGTTTTTATTGGCACGCAATCTCTTCAGATGTAATTTTTTACTTTTTAGTCCGTTTATATATTTCTAAAAATAACAAAATGTAAATTATAGAGTTAAGGCATGGAAAAATGAAACTATTTTTGAGGAAAAAATTGAGTTTTTTTAGGTTTTTTAATTAAGTGTTGAAAGCTAGTTTAACTTATCTTCTCTTATGAAGTCGAAAAAGCCCTCATTTAATAGATATTTTATGATGCGATCCTCTAAGTCAACTGAATCAGAATCTGTTGCTATATCTAATTCATAGTCAAACTCTTCGTTTTGAATATTTGGAGAAATTCCAACTTTGTAACCACGAACATAAAATTNATTCATTGTCATTGTAAAGTGATTATCCAGAAGCGCTCATAAATTTTCGGCCCTAAGTATCCTGCATCCACCCTTAAAATTTTAGGATGTAATAATCCCCAGAGAAAACGTTTTAATTTGCTCGCTTGATTTTTTCCGGTTCACGGCTTGCCGCCCTATTCACTGGTAGTTCTGAGGCACTTATAAATGAAAAAGTAACCTTTCCTGTTGCTGCCCACTCCGTGCCGCGTATTAAAGTCTCCTGAAAAGCTACACCTTTCATGGATGTATGGCTGTGTCCCATTACTGTATGAAATATCCGGCCTTTACCATAAGATATGGTCATCAATACAGGCTCATCTCGCTCAGAGCCCCCTTTTGCAAATGCGGTTGCGAGGATAGTCATATTTTTACCGGGTCCTCGGAGCCGATCATAGAGCTCTTCTTTCGCTTGTAAAAACTCGGCAGGTAATCCACGAGTTATGGGGTGATCTTTTTCCCTAATAATAACTTTATACTCCCAATGCTTTCCATGAGAGCCACCTCTTCCTTTAGAATGATCTTTAACTATCTTTCCATCTTTCCAATAAATGTATGGACCATCTTTTTCATTGCGGCCTCCCCACCCCCCAAGACCTATCATTTCATTAAATTCCTTCCAATCGGGAAATGAGTTATTCGCGGCATGGACCACAACAAGATTTCCTCCCTCTTTGATATATTTTACGAAAGCTTCCTCTGTTTCTTTTTTCCATCTTTCACCATTGTAGTTTGAGAGGACAACATCGTAATCAGCAAAGTTGGGATTAAATTTTTCGATATCAGGTTTAGTAACGGTCGATCGATCTATACTAAACCGGCCCGTAGCATTCAGAGTGTCCATCATCACCGGAGAGCACCTCACCCAATCGTGATTGTTTTGTCCATCAATTAACAAAACTTTGATTTTTTTAGGTCGATTCTGGTCAGCAGCGTAAGTAATTACGCCCGATGGAGCTAACTCCATTAAAGCGCAGGCAAGAATGAAGATTGTTTTTTTGATCATAGTTTATTTAATTTTATTAATATTTAGATTTACCTTACTTTATCAAAACGGGAGCGGATGTGACTCCTTTTTCTGGCACTTCAACTCCAGAAGTCCAGACTATTGCATTAAGAATTAGAGCGCGCCAATTATCATCGGCCCAAGTGTGGTGGTAATGAGCGCCGGTAGTCCCAAACCCTCGACCCTTACCATTAGGGCGCTCAAACGCCCATCCAACGTGTTGGATTTTACCCTCGGCCATTGCCTTACGAACGTATGGATTGTTGGAGTGAGGTCCGTCTTTACGCTGCATTGTACTTTTTGGAGGATGAGCTGAAAGAATTGGAGTTACGCCCTTCATATCAGGCTGAAAACGCATGTGATAATACCACTCATCTTTCTGAACAAAAGGCTTGATGCCGCGTGTTATTGGGTGTTTTGGCAACGATTGAAAATCAGCAGTCCAATGAGGATTTACAGACCAATGGGTTTCAAAATATCCACCCATGGCATTAAGCATGAGGCTACCTGCTCGGCCCTTGGGAACTTCTACTGCGTAATGCATAAAAACAAAGCCAACCCCAGCATCAATAAGATCTTCGAACTGGTCGAGGTGTTTCATAACAAGATGCCCCTTGCCCCCATTGCAGTAGATGACTATACAGTCAACGTTATCAAACGCATTGGGTTTGGTAGGCCAGCCTTTATAAAGAGAAGTGTTAAAACCGAGCCCACTCTTTTCTAGTGCATTTGCAAGGATTTTATTTCCACTTTCATGGGCATGAGTTTTAGAGTTCTTCCCGCTGTCAGCGAGGAAAACAACTTTCTTGTTTTGAGCGGCTGCTGAATTATAGATAGCAGCTATTAATATAATTACTATGAATTTCATATTTTTCATTAAACGATTGGCGAACTAAATCTGGTGAGGGGATTAGTACAATAAAAAAGGATGTATTGCAAATCATTTGCAATTATTTTNTCTGCACTNTNGAAGGCCGTCATCNNNATTATTAAATAANTTATAANANTANATAACTAAANCGTTGACTATANCGCTAGAATGGCGAGATGCTTTTAAATTTTATTTTAATAATATTTCGTTAATATATTTTTTTTGTTCTCTTAAATGTATCTTATTTACCTCCTATTTGATTATTTTCTTATTCCCGAAGCAGATAATCGGACTAATCATAATTCCATATTGCAACTTACACGAAGAAAGTGCCGTTCAGGCCTATTTGTCAGTAATCAAATAAATAATATAATAAATATGAATTTTAAGAACCTCCGAATTGTGCTTATCAAGAATACAAAGGCAATGGGCATATTATAAANTTTTTACGTTCCTGTGCTTCGCTTTATTCGTTGTTTTCAGTTATAATAATTTCATGAAAGCTTCGACAGGTTCTGCTGGCTTGGTTTGAAATGGATTGTTGCGAAAAGAACTAAACCAATCACGACTTTCTGAGGGACATAGCCATTTCAAATGATATGCTTTAAAGCAAGAGTCTCGGTATTTGAAGCCATATGATTTGTCTATCCAGGCCTCGTAATCCTCAAGCCATTGAAGAAAAAGCTTAGCAGCAGTATGAAAACGATTTGTTAATTCTTTTGTTTCTGGAGTGAACATATACTCTTCAGCATAATCCCCAGGTTGCGGTGGGTGCTTAGCGGTGTAAAGAAAGCAACGATTGCGGGCGCGAATGAATATGAAACCATCTGATGAATTTGGGTAAATACCGACAAAGAAACTGTGTAAATCAATCAGATCTCCGTTCTGCTCTATTTGATATCGGCTGCTTCCCTTGTTATTCGGTGAATCGAATTTTCTGAGCCCATATTTTACAAGCAAATTGCCGCTTGGATGACATACGTCTAACCCCAGAAACCATAGCCATTGTTCTAGACCTCGAGATAGTGTTAATTCAACGCCCTGCTTCAGCATTCGCAGGTCAATTCTTTGTTTTTAAGTGCGAATTCCTGTCCGCTTTCAAGACGTGAGGCAAAGGCTTCTGGCAGCCCTGAATTTTTAAGCGCTTTCACTGTCGCCCCCACATCATATGGAACTCCACGAATCTCCACTGCCTTAGTTTTGGTATTAAAAATAACATAAGTTGCTTCGACTCCACCATGGCGTGGCTCACCAACGCTACCAGCATTGATAAGTAGTTTGGGTTTTAGGCTTACTTCACGCGGCGCAGGGGACTTCACCATCCCTAGATCTTTCTGAATAGCATCTTTTACTCCTAATTCTGCTGTAACCTTTAATGTGCCTTCTATTTGTCTTACGAAAGGCACATGTGTATGCCCGCATATTAGTACGTCACAGTCTCCCGCAGCTGCTCGCTCAAACAGAATTAGATCGTGAGTCGACTCCATAAGGTATTCCCCGGTATTGCGAGGGCTACCATGCACAAGCAGCAAAGTGCCAGCTGCTGTATTAGTTACTCGCTGCCCAAAATAAAGTTCACTTAAAAACTTGCGATTTTTTTCAGTAATATTTGATCTGGTCCATTTAAATGCAGCATGGCCATACTCCGCATCTTCCTCAGTAATAAATTTGCANCCGCAATCCTCTTGCTCCATGCCTATACCCTCGTCCCAGCATCCTAGTACTGTTGGGATGTTGTTTTGCTTTACGAATTCTACGACTTCATTTGGGTATGGCCCATATCCGACCAAATCTCCGAGGCAATAAAGCTGATCTATATTTTGATTACCAAGATCGTCCCAGACAGCCTCAAGTGCGGCCATGTTGCCATGAATGCATGAGAGAATAGCAATTCTTTGCTCTGATGTATTTGTTGATTCTGATGATGAAGATTGAGAGGAAGTATTCATCGTTTTTACTTAGCTTTGTTTGTGATTAATAGACATATTGTTTTGATATGCTTAAAACTTGAGCAGACGGCTTGAAAACATCGTATAGCTAATGCGGCTAATAAACCCACAATGACTGATGNCCCGATACCAACTGGACATGTGGCCCCGCAACATGGACAAGCTGTCCCTGATAATAGATAGCCTCCACTTGTTGCTCCAGCAGGGCGAAGCCAGTTGCAAATTCGTTGCCAGCTATTTTTTTTCGNCTNAATATTTANTTTCTANTCCTNATGTGNATTCTAATTTGAAANATAAATCCCCATTNTCTACTTTATTATCAGAGTTTCTTCCTCGCTCTGCAATACCTCNTCAATTACTTCCTGCCATTCATGAAAAGGGTCATGAAATTCCATCCATNCTTCTGGTCCGAGTTCCATTTCCTTATCAGTTAACAGGCAGTCATCAAATTTCTTAGTGATAGCCTCGCGGTCAATATTTTGACCTATGACTACGATTTCTTGGCGGCGATCACCCCATGGCTTTTGCCAAAGCTTTGCTATTTCCTGGCGCTGTTCTTGGTCTTCTGGCCAATCACTCTCATCCATTGCAGCCCACCAGAGACCAGCAGTCTCAGTACGACATGCCTTGCCCGCCTGAGAATAATTCCCTGCCCAATCCATTCGTGTCGCAAGCCAAAAAAAACCTTTACTCCGAATCACTCCCTGCCAATCCGTTTCTAGAGCCTCCATAAAACGATCTGGATGAAAAGGTCTTCTTGATTGATAAACAAAACTACTTATACCGTATTCCTCAGTCTCAGGGGTATGCTCACCCCTTAATTCCTTTAGCCAACCGGGCGCTTGTTGCGCTTGTTCCATATTGAAGCGGTCGGTATTGAGAACTTTTTTCACTGGCACTTTACCAAAAGTCGAATAAATCAGTTCAGCCTGAGGGTTTAAACCCTTAATTGTTCTGGTAACTAGATTGAGTTGCTCGATTGTGACAAGATCTATTTTGTTAAGAATGATCACGTCAGCGAATTCTATTTGATCAACTAATAAATCTACTACGCAACGATCGTCCTGCTCGTCGCGTGATTGCCGACGATCCACT
>NZPK01000109.1 GCA_002693325.1 Gemmatimonadota bacterium
ACTTCTACCCTCAGCTTCACGCAAACTATTGACTGCGTTAATCAATGCCATACCAATTGCTGTCCCATCCCAACTTTTTTCAGCAATCGGTATCCCTCTCAAAAAACCGAGTAGTATGTTGTAATCAAGTGTCAATGGACACTGGGTGAAACTCTCTCCTGCAAAGACTACCATACCTATTCGATCGCTCTCTCGCCCGCTAATAAAGTCACTAACCACCTGTTTTGCTACTTCCAAACGAGTTCGCTCGCCATTATCTAAATCATTCAGTTCCATACTGCTCGAGACATCTAAAGTTAGCATGATATCAATGCCATCAGAAGAGACCTCGCGTGTCGACCTACCCGCTTGTGGACGTGCCATAGCAACAATCAAAAGAGCAAGCCCTAAGATCTTCAAAATAGACAAGAAATTACTCAATTTAATAGAAACAGGCACCTTAAGTTCATTGAACTTAGAAATATCTGAATATCTGACACTGCTTTGCCTGAAACGTTTTCGACGAACAAAAACGTAGACAAGTAAGGGTAAAAACAAAAGAAGAAGCAACCACTCTGGATTTTCAAATCGTAGATTCTGCATCGCCTATTCTTTTTGTCGTTTCTGTAGATTCAATTTGTTGTTTATTGAGTTTTTCGAAGCTATTTAAAATAGACAAACCAAGCTGGGAGGCGTAGTTAGCATTATTTCTATCTGGACAGAATCGAGCAAATTTAACTAAATCCGCCGTAGACAAATACAACCCCGTTCGACTTATTAAATCTTTGTCAATATTTTGGGCCTGCAACACGGACTCGATTTCTCCAGTTGTTTTCTCCATAGCTTCTTCAACCCACATTTTTTCAAGAAATTTTCGCAAATTATCAGAGAGTAAAGAATAATACAACTTGATTTCACCCTTTTCTAACAAACCCATCTGTTCGATCCGTTTGAATTCTGCACTAAAATCTATTTGTACATCTTCAACCAGATCCTCTGATGCACGCCTACAATAACGATTGAAAAGAAAAAATAATACGCCCCCGATACAGATAAAAACCATAACAACCAATAAAATAAACAGCCAAATCGGAATTCCACCGTCGATTTTTATTGGAGGTTTTATATCTCTAATTTCCTGCTCGTCCTGGGAAAGAATACTGTTGACAAATATCGTCAAATCATGGGACGCTACAAGAACAGTATCGTTTTTCGAATTTAAAAATAAAAATTTAACCGGAGGTACTATATTCCGTCCTAATTCAAAAAACTGAACACTACCGCGCAAAACTATCTGATAATTATTCTGAAGTTTTGTCGGTCCGGTAAGATCGGTCAAACTAAATTCGATACCTGGCCAAATAAGCCTTAAATCAGGTTCTAACAAATTAAACGTAAGCGGATACTTTATTTTTAATTCCAGTTCCACAGGCTGACCTAAAGTCACGTTAGTCGTATCAGCCCCCAAATCTATTTCCGGCATTGCCAAAGCCCAACTTAACGAACCATAAACAAAAAAAATGACACTCCAAAACATCAAATACTACCTCGTGGATAAGGTATCGACTGAAGTAGCCTCTTGCCGAACATGATCTAAGTCAAGATCTATATCGGCAAAACTATCCGCATTGATTTGATAGGCCTCTATCTCCCCAGGCAAACCTAAGACAATTTCGCCATTACTACTTGAGAAATCCAGCTTAACGATGCGACCTTGATCTCCAATTAAGTCGATCTCCAAAATAGGTTCAATTTGTCTTCCTTTGGTAAAAGCCTGAGCTTTTAAATCCAATAAGTCAGTCAACAAGGCATTTATTTTCCAAGACTTAGCAGATTCAGCTACCGGTCTGTTAAGCAACCAAAGGCCAGACGTATCCTTANATGCTTCAAAANTAAAAATTCCATTGCGCTTTATCGTGATTGTCNTTACCCGATCGCGCTCAAATCGAATTGGATTTTTATCTCGCAAATCAAATACAGACAAGCTCAATTGCTGAACAAGGGTTGAATCAATCAAAAACACCGGTGATCTTCCAATATTTCGCGCATAATATCTACCGACCCCATCTGAATGACCAATAAAAAGGCGGTCTACCTCATCCTTTTCACCTTGAAACAACNCAACTTCTGTAGCATTCTCTTTAGTTGCCAGAGCAAATCTTATGGCCTGATCAACAGTTAATCCATATTGCCGAAGATCTTTATCAGTAGGGTTTTCATTAACGAATTCGACAATTTCAGCATTTTGGATATTTCTTAACATGGCATCCACACTGTCGCTATCAGCCATAGCCGAGAGCGGTGTTTTAAGTTGCCACAATTCANCATTTTTTNTAACGACAATATCAGACATATCAGCGCTTACTCTACCTAAAGCAGTNACAGCCCCTTGTGCGANATTTAAGACTTTGCGGTTACGTAGATCGAATGATGTTTTCGCCAAGTTGTCGTATCGCCAAGCTCGCACTACATCAATTTTAGGGTTATCGCCGGTCGTCTTTACATATGTGAAACGATCTGTTGGAGCATCATCCCCAAAATAAAGTGTATCAAGAGGGCCCTGTTTAGTATCGATAAATACCTTCAATCTTGGATTCTCTAATCCATACTCACCAGCAACACCAGGCCTCAATGCATCTGCACTATCAACGACGGTTTTTTCTCTCTCAGACTCGCTTAAATTTCGTAAATACCTATCAATCGCTTCAGAATCCGCTTCGTCTCGCACAGGCGAAAGCATAAGCCATCCATTTGCTTCACGACCAATCTCGATTCGTTCCTTATCATTTGACACAACCAAGCGAGCTACCTCTGGGGCGTTAATATCAAGGATTTTCTTCGACTGCTCCGCAGCCTGACGTCGTTCCTCACCACCTTTTATTTCGTAGAGGTAGACAAAAGCTAACAAAGCCCCAAAAACAACCCCTATAACTAAATTTGTTTTAAATCTCATCAGACACCTTTCTTCTCTTCAACAAAGGCTTCACGGATCCATGTCAATACTGCAATATTTACAACAAATACAGCAATATATAGTAGTTGAAGCGTCTCATCAGACAACACGTAAAGCGCTCCAACACTACAAATGATGGCTACCAAAATAGCTGGCATCCATACCATGAAATGTTGGCGGTAGACACCAAATGCCACACCTAAGCATAGGATTCCCATCAAGGCATGAAATTGGCCAATGACAAAATTTGCTTCGCTAATAGTGATTGAGGCGGTTATAAGTAGAAAAATACCATTACCCGCAAACGTGTACATTAGCCAAGCTAAACAGCCATCAACATATGATTGATAACCCCTTTTTAAAACCATAACAAGCCCAGACAAAGCTACCGCAAAGGGCAAAACGAAAACGGAAATCCAAAGAATCACATCACCTTGATTCCCGATCAAATTTATCGGATTATACGATGGTATACGATCTTCTATTTCTAATCGGTCCTCCCCTTCGGACAGCCATTCGGCACTGCTCTTAATTAATTGCCCGTTTGCTTGTTGATCAAAGTATTCATTGGATGCAAAGTCAGAGTCTCCAAATACTACCAGTTTTGTTAACCCCTCTTTTGCAATGGCTGTGTCAATAGCCGCCTTAACAGCTACGGCTATAGAAATCGGTCCACGTGTATCTAGTTCTGGTTCGTATTCAACTTGTCCACCTGTTCCGATAATAGGTCCCATATCACTTTCTCCCCAACTACTCTCATGGGTTACAGCTAATTTGGTTATATCCGGATTTTTCGAGCGATGTGAGGCGATCTCAATCGACCGAGCTAAAGGGAAAAAACTCATCGTTCCCCTACTAATTTTTTCACTNATTGGATGTTCTCCATAATTCATTACAACGGGAACAGAAACATCTGCCCCAAACAACTGACCCAATCCACTTAAATCAACAACAAAATNCTGACCAACNATAATCGAATAAGAATCAAGCAAATTCTCCAATCCGGTCAGACCACCAGGATCGAGTAAAAATAGGCCACTTCCCCCAGATGCCAAATAATTAGCTAAGCTATCAGATTCAGCAGTAGTAAATGGTTGCTTAGGCCCAAGAGCTACTACTAACGANGCATCTTTCGGAATCCCCTCCNCTACTGCAAGGTCATCAAAAATTTCGAAGTTNAGCTCTAATAAGCGAGATTTAAGTTTAGAATATCCCTTTGAGTCCACTTGATCTAATTCAAATTCACCATGGCCCGTCGTGAAGTACGCTTTGAGATCTTTGGCGTTCAAGGCCTTAGATATTGCATTACTAAGAGTCTGCTCATTTTGCAACGTAATTCTCTCAACACGAACATTACCTTCACCTCGTAGNTCTACAATTGAGGCGCCACGTTCACGAATATTATTTTGCTTTACCTGAAGGGAATTCTTTTGGGGATCAATCAATTGGTAATCGAAGTTACTTGATACATGCTTATACTCTTTCATCAAATCTTGGAAACGACGTCCCTCCAGATCACTCATGAATGTCTTTACATTCACGTAATANCCCNTATCTTCCATCGAATTAAGCAACTTTGTTGTCTTGTTTGACAGCGTATATAAGTTNTCTTCTGTCATATCTTCTCGAAAATTATAACGATCTCCTATAAAATTCAGCAGAGTAGCAATTCCCAAAGAAAGAACAATACCAATTCCGGCTCCTACTAATTCCTTAACACTCCATCGGCCTTTCCGGGACACTACCATTAGGCCCCCTCCCGCAATAGCTAGTGGGTATANGACAACACTTAACCAAAACACCCACTCGCCCTGACTTTCTGTAAGAGCAATTGGATTATGTCCAGCTTTTCGCGGACGAATCGAAATCATGCCCTCATCCTCTGCTAACCAACTGACAGAATTTAAAGCTAAATCCCCGTTACCTTGGTAATCAAAGAACTGGTTGGTGGCGAAATCAGAATCTCCGAATACTACTAATCTTCCTGCCTTTCCCTCCACAGCCACACCAAGAGCAACTGGACCGGGTGTGTCAATTCCTTCATCTAACTTGACCGTCTGATCGCCTTCTCCAACTAGCACAGATAGATCTTTCTCAGCCCATCCCGACTCTGAGGTAAACGCCAGCTGAGTACCAGAGATACTCGAACCAACTTTATTGTCAAAATTTACCGACCTCACTAACTGGTAAAACGTCATCAAACCACCATGTTTTTGAGCTATGGGATGGTCACCATAAGAGACAGAAACAGGTGTAGTAAAATCAAGACCAAAAAGTGAACCAATACCACTCGTATCAATAACAAAATCGTTACCGATAACAACACCCCATTCATTTAGTAATGGCTCCAATCCACTGTCATAGAGGGGGTCAAGCATAGCAAATACTGCCCCACCATTTTGCAGGTATTCACGTACATGGTCTATTTCATTAGAAAAGAAAGGATTACGAGGACCGGCTATAACTAATACAGCGCAATCTTCAGGCACTCGATTTTCACGAGCAAGCAGCAAAGAATCTTGGACCAAATAATCGATATTCTTCAATCGATCTTTCAGTAAATTTAGTCCGTCGGGATCGTTACTGAGGGATCTTTCGCCATGCCCTACCGAAAAATATACTTTCTCCCTTCGATCACGCACAACCTTGAGCAAAGAATTGGTGATCTCGCGCTCTTCAAGCTCAGTTACCTGCTGTTCTTTATCATTAGATTTTAATAAAAGAGTATTGTATCGAGTTATACCATTTTCTTCTGTGAGTCTGGGTTGACGATCAGGATCTACCATTTGATAATTAAACCGACTCCCATTATTGGCATATTCTGCCAACAACAACTCTAAAGCCTGATTTTCTCCTCCTTCAACAAAAGCCAATGCCTCAACATCTCGATCTAGGCTCTGAAGGGTCTGTATTGTCAAATCTGACAGGCTATGTAGTTTTCCTTCGGTAAGGTCAAGTCGCTCGCTATAACGATCACTCAAAAAATTTACCATAGCGACAATACCAAAAACCATGATCCCACCCCAAAACGCATTCAACCAGCGTCCGTATTGTAGAAACATTGCTTTATCCAATACCCCAGCCACCACGACAAGGAGAATACCCGCGGCGATATTAAAGAGACCTCCACCGCCTGTTTCAGGAGCTATGACATAGCCGACTCCACCAACCAGAATTAGTGCTGCGCCGACTAAACTTAACGGAACGGCATAGTTTTTCATTTCAACGCCTCCAACGGCGCGACTCTATCACGCGCGTCGTGAGAAACAAACAGAAGAAGGTGAAGCTGAGGTAGAAAACAATATCCCGACTATCGATCACACCACGCTGAAAATCCTCAAGATGTTCAATAAAAGAAACATACTGAAGAATTTTTGCAGCTGTAGGACCGGCAAAACTGGCAGACCAATCAATGAGCCAGAACAACAGTAGAATACCAAAAGAGAGAAGCACCGCGATAATCTGATTTTCCGTTAGCGCTGAGGCAAGGATTCCAACCGAAATAAATGTGGCACCCAGAAATAAATAGCCTAAGTAGCCAGAAAAAATAGGCCCCCAATCAGGTGAACCGTAAGCTTCCAAGATCAAGAAATAGACCAACGTCAAACTAACAATCGCGGCGTATAGTGTTAGACAGGCGAAAAACTTACCTAGTAAAATTTGAACCGAGGTAACAGGCGATGTCATGAGCAATTCTATAGTACCCGATTTTTTCTCCTCCGCAAACAATCGCATAGTGAGCATCGGAACTATTAGCAACCAAATAAAATCCATAACCGCAAAAAATTGGGTAACAACCATCTCATTTAAATTCAAAGCGGGCATAGCCCCACCCATCTGTTGAGCCCGCTGACTTAATTGGAGACAAATAAGATTGAATTGCATCAGAATACTTCGAAACAAAAAACCGGATAAAAAAAGAAAAACTCCTGCTATTACGTAAGCTACAGGCGAAACAAAATATGATCGAAGCTCTTTTGAATAAATTGCTATAAAATTTCCCATTAAACTGCTACCTCCTCTGTCGTCAAACGCAAGAAAATATCTTCTAATGTCATGTCTAAAGGACGCAATTCTCGCAAAGAAAATTCCATTTCTATAACTTTTCGAGTCANTGTGTCACATACATCTACTCCCGATGCACTCGTNATNAAGTAGATGTCTTCTGATTCATTTACCACGTCGAGTACGCCCTCAATTGATCGAATCATGGCTAAAACACCATCGGTTGGACCATTAATAACAGCTCGCAAAACATCCCCATCCTTTAGCTGGTCTATTAAACTTTCAGGAGTTCCCTGACCAGCTATTCGTCCCTTGTTAATGATTACAATTTCGTCACACGTCATGCTTACTTCAGAAAGTATATGCGTACTCAAAATTACCGTATGATTCCCAGCTAATCCTTTTATTACTTCACGAATTTCAATGATTTGTTTCGGATCCAAACCAACTGTGGGTTCGTCTAAGATGAGAACGTCTGGATTGTGAACCAATGCCTGCGCCAATCCTACACGCTGCTTATAGCCTTTAGACAAATGGCTTATCACCGTGTTTTGATGATGTGAAATACCCGTCTTCTCCATAGTTTCGTCGATTGCATTAGAAATCGACGAATTTNCTATTCCTTTAATCTTGGCNATAAACCGAAGGTACGATTTTACAGTCATATCAAGATAAAGCGGGGGTTGTTCAGGCAAATAACCTATATGACGTCGTACCTCCATGGACTCCTCAACTACATCAAAGCCTGCTACCTTTGCGGATCCGCTGGTAGGTGGAAGAAAGCACGTCAACATCCGCATAGTCGTTGTTTTTCCGGCTCCATTCGGGCCTAAAAAACCTAAAATAGACCCTTTGTTTACACCGAAAGATACCTCTTCGACAGCAACTGTTTCCCCATAGTGTTTAGCTAAGTCATTTACTTCAATCAATTTAAGCCCTCCTTTGAATTTTTTTTGGTCGATCCACTTGATTACTCTCCGTGTTTATCGACGACGCGCTCTAGCATTGAACAACCCAACCAGTGGCTCGACATAAGATTTTGTTACGTCAATAGCAACATGATCCACGTCTAACCTTCTGAATAACTTTGAGAGATCTTCTTCTGCCTTCCTCTGCATTTCCATAAAAGCCTCACGGACGTCCAAGACTTTAGTGTCAATGATAATCTGTTCACCTGTCTCAGCATCCTCCAAATTAATTAACCCAACATCCGGTAATTCACGCTCACGAGGATCACTTAACGAAACCGCGATTAAATCATGACGCCGACGAACCTGTTGGATTGCACGACTAAATTCTCTATCAATAAAGTCAGAGATCAAAAACACAATACTTCTGCGATGAAGAACCGTTTCTAAGTGATCCAAGGCCCCCGATAGGTCTGTCCTAACACTCTTGGGTTCGAAATATAGGAGCTCACGTATTACCCTTAAAACATGTTTACGACCCTTTTCAGGCGGCACAAACACCTCCACAACATCCGTAAATATTAGTAAACCAACACGGTCGTTACTATTTATTGCAGCAAAAGCTAACAACGCCGAAATTTCTACTCCCACTTCGCCTTTCATTTGCTTAGCTGAACCAAAGGAACCGGAGCGACTCGCATCGACAATCAACATCACCGTCTGTTCGCGCTCTTCCTCAAAAACCTTCACGTAAGGACTACCTACGCGGGCAGTTACATTCCAATCTATGGTTCGCACATCGTCTCCGCGAAGATATTCACGTACTTCCGCGAATTCCATACCGCTTCCCTTAAAAGCCGAATGATACTCACCAGCAAATAACTCAGTTACCATATTTCGGGAACGAATTTCTATACGTCGAACCTTATCAATAATCTCTTTGGGTAACAAAAATCAACCTTTATGGAACTTCGACATGATCAAATAACATTTTAACCAACGAGTCTGAATCAATCTCTTCTGCCTCTGCTTCGTAACTCGGCACTACACGATGCCTTAAAACATCCATCCCTATCGTTTTAACATCCTCAGGGGTCACGTATGAACGCCCTCTGATAAAAGCATTGCCTCGGGCAGCACGAAGCAAAAATATCGAAGCACGGGGTGAGGCTCCATTTTCGATAAGAGTTTCGAGCTCAGGGATGCCAACTGCTTCAGGAGAACGAGTCGCATGGACCAAATCAACGATATAATCTTTTATCTTATCGTCTACATAAATCATGCGAACTACCTCGCGAAGTGATTTAAGAGCAGATTCAGATAAGATTTCTTGCGTAATGATCTCTTTACCGTCACCCATTCTATCAAGAATAGATCTCTCTTCCCCTCTACTCGGATAGTCGACCTTCACTTTCAACATAAATCGGTCCATTTGAGCTTCTGGAAGCGAATAGGTGCCCTCTTGCTCAATAGGGTTTTGAGTGGCAAGCACCATAAATGGTTCGGGAAGTGAATAAGTCTCATCACCTATTGTAACTTGGCCTTCTTGCATACTCTCCAATAAAGCACTTTGAACTTTGGCAGGTGCTCTATTTATCTCATCAGCTAAAACTAAATTAGCAAAAATAGGACCTTTCTTTGCAACAAATTTTCCGTCCCGCTGGTTATATATCAATGTACCGGTAATATCTGCAGGTAATAGATCGGGAGTAAATTGAACCCGTTTGAATGAAGCCGAAATAATTCGCGAGAGAGTAGAAACAGTCAAAGTCTTTGCAAGACCTGGAACCCCTTCTAGTAACACGTGCCCACCACAAACCAAACCTATAAACAGGCGTTCAATCATTGGACGCTGACCAACTATAACTCGATCAGCCTCAGTAAACACTCGCTCAATAAGATCGGCCTGTTGCGAAACTTTCTCATTTATTGCNTTGATATCGATAGATGGTTCCATAAAAATTCCTGTTATGTAAATTTAGTCGTTATATTCAAACAAATACCAAGCGTTATCTCAGAATCCGTTAGCAATTCTTATCCAAAATTTTTCTTCGAACTACAACCACCATTAACACAGAAAATATCAATTTCTAAGTTTAATTTTATCCGTCTGAAAATCAACCCAATCCTCTGGATTTCGCCCAACNTGCTGTAATAAAAGTCTTGCACTTTCCGCCAAATCGGAATCCGGATAATACTCTANTAGTCTCCCATAGGCTTCGCGAGCCTTAGTATAATCTTTCAAATATTCTTCGTAGATAAAAGCCATCATGAACTGAGCCTCATCACAATACTCACTCTCAGAAAATTGTTCTATCAATCTACGATAAAGAGAAAGTGCTTTNAGAAATTCTCCACGTTGTTGGGAGACGGCTGCAAACTCTTTTAGAGCTGCGGGAGCCAATGAGTGGTCAGGATANTTTTTCAGGAAGTCTCCAAATAGAGATGCTGCCTTAGTTAATCCACTCGGTTCCGATGCGAAGGAACGTGCTTCTGCTATCAAATCTTCAGGAGTCGTGTCAGCACACCCAAAAATTAGACTGGCAAACAATGTAATTGGTAAAAAAAGAAAATTGTGCATATTAAATCTGACTACTGAGCAAACTATTTAGTTCCGGCTTATTAATTTTTTTTTTCGGCTTTATNTTTCTTGGTACTTTTATCTTTGGATTTACTNGTTTCTGACTTTGCACCCTTAGAATCTCTTGAATCCGAAGAACCAGAGTCAGATGTTGATTCTGCCTTTGCACCTTTTTGGTAACTATCACTCCGGTAATCCGTTTCATAAAAACCGGATCCTTTAAAGAGCAAACCTCCTCCACTACTGATCAATCGCCTAACCCGCCCACGACAACCCTTTTTACGACAAGTCTTTAACGGTGCCGCCGTAATACTCTGAAANTCCTCAAACTNAAAACTACATTTNTTGCACTCATACTCGTAGGTAGGCATCGNNAAATTCCCCGCATAGCAATATTGTTTTTNACAGCCAAAATATAAACTCTCTNCCTACTTTGGCAACAAGCTAAACACACCAAATTTTCTACTTCTTNACATATCTAATCGGTACTTAATGATTCATTATGCCTCCAAAAAGTCTTCGACTCATTAACTAACTCAGGCAAATCCTTTTTCGAAATAGACTTATATCGATCCCTCTCAATTTTCAGTAAAGACAATGCACTATTTACTCGTCGATTCTCATCAAATGTGATCCGTCCCGAAACCCCCTCATATTTGACAACATTAGTGAGTCGTTGACGNAACATAGAAACATCTCCTTCGGAATCNTCTAAAGCCGCAATCAATAATTGTGCTGAATCAAATCCAAATGCCGCATAAATCGGGTCATCCCGGTAGATTTTTCGGTAATTATTCACAAACTTGCTACCATATTCAGAGTCATCTTGATGCGGAGACGCAATTATAGCACCCTCTAAATATTTCCGTTCACTACGTCTCATATTTTTTAAGCTTTCCGGATCAAACCAAATACTGTTCCCCAAAATTTGAGTATTTAACCGNTGAAATGCTAACTGCGGTGCAATNGTTTTAGCGTCTGAAAAATTCTCGACCACGAGAAGAACNCCATCAATAGAATNNATAAATATTTCAGTAGAATCTATCTCNGTCTCTGGNTATAGGCTGTCATTTAATGCCTCCTCACGCTTTAAATNATCAAGAAAATTAGAAAGGAAAGATGAAATTCGTTCCTCTTCTAGAAAACCTACAGAAAGGAGCGAATCAACAACTGAAAGTGTATCTTTAACCGAAGGTGATAACTCAAAACCCAACCTACGCACATCTTCAAAGATCCTACGAAAATCTTTTGTTTGATTTGGTATATACCAATCAGAAAGAGCAACACGACCGCCATTTTTTTCTATAGTACTCCGGAATTCTCTTTCAAAATTCCATCCNTAATCAGTGAGTGGNGCNATAACAACCAAATTATGNAAGCCCAATACTAGGCCAGCATGCTCACCTAACATTTTCCCCTGCAAATCAGGTACCGTATTAATTTGGAAAATGAATTGGCCAAGAGAGTCCAGTCCGGTTTGTTGAGAGAGCGGAGCAATTAATGGAATTTGAGCAGCCTCAGCCACAACCGCAGCCGCTACACAAGAACTACTGAAAAGGGGACCTATTATCGCTATAACATTTTGATTTACTAATTTTTTAGCTCCACGAGCTACTCTAAGTAACCCACTCCCGTTATTTTCCTGAGGATCACTNTTTAACCCTGAATCGATTGGTAATGTTCCGTAATCAATACCCGTATCTTCAATAATTATTTCAAAAGGTTGGCCTGCGTAAGTATTTGCCAACTCCACTCCATTATAAATTTGCTGAGCTATGGAAGCGTAAGCCCCGGTTA
This sequence comes from Gemmatimonadota bacterium, assembly GCA_002693325.1. GTDB lineage: Bacteria > Latescibacterota > UBA2968 > UBA8231 > UBA8231. Next base: position 12,224 of record NZPK01000109.1, read on the forward strand.
TAGGTAATAGAAGCCCCAATTTCTGCTTAATTCCTTTTCCATCCGAAGCTAAACCAATCAAGGCCTTCTCGCCATGAGGAATCGAATCCTGTTCATCGTGAATAATTATCTCTATCGGGTGTGATTCATCTTGCAAGTCATCCATGCGAAAAAAAACACCCGCAGACCCAATATCATCTCTGTATTTTTTCAATGCCGTTTGTGACTCAGTTACCCAACCTAACTTGCGGTACCACATTACTTTACCAAAAAGAAGCGCTTCGTGCATTCGAGCCTCTCCCACCGAAAGACGTATCTTATCAACAGCTGAGTCACTTATGTGCCTGTTGGATATAACAGCCGCTAAGCGTTCAGCCGCCAAAGCTTGTATCGATAAAGGAGATGAAACGGAAAGAAGACGTCCGTAACTTTCAGCTGCTTCAAAAAATCGTTTCTGTCTAAAAAAAATGTCAGCTCTCAATAGAAACGATGCTGTGATATAACGACTGCTAGGGTAATCAGACTCGAGACTTCTGATAAACGACAGAGCTGAATCTAGATCATCCAGATTAAAATAACATTTCGCAATCATAAACGTAGCTGCGCTCGAACGATGATTTTCGGGTAATTGTATCAGTTGTTCAAACTTAGACTTAGCCTGAGAAAAATCTTTCTTCTCGTAAGATTTGATTCCTGCATCAAATAATCTATTGGCTTTAGATGAAAAAACTACCCCTTTGGATTGGGCAAAGCCTGAATCCCACATGCCCATCAGGGAAAATAGGAAACAAAGAAGCACGTATCGAAAAACAAAAGGCATTGAAGTCCCTTATAAACTGGCGTTTATGCACCAAATTTAGATTGACTTAAACCCAATGTCAAGTAGGCTTGTCACCACTACGACACTACTTTATATTTCATATATGTTAACTGGCATACATTTTCCCACCAACTTCCTTTTATGACAATATATTCCGAAAAAATTGGCCTAGATCCTGAGAAACTTCGTCAACTATTAAATCAACAGATCCAAAATCAAGATTCTCACCAGCCAGAAGCCGCCGGTCAAAAACCCGGCGACTCCACAACGGACTCAAGTCCATGTATTGAGTTTGACTTAATTCCGGAGGAACTAGAGGCATATTTAGATAAATATGTAATCGGACAATCAGAAGCTAAATCTGTCCTTGCAACCAAAATTTGTACTCATTTCAACCGTTTGAAGCTTTTGGAAAAAGAAGATTATAGTCTGGGAAACATCAAGAATAATGTTTTGCTCATCGGTCCAACTGGAGTGGGAAAAACATATCTGATAAAACTGATAGCCAACAAGATAGGTGTTCCCTTTGTCAAAGGCGATGCAACAAAATTCAGTGAAACAGGCTACGTTGGAGGGGACGTGGAAGATCTTGTTCGCGAATTAGTTCGTGAAGCTGATGGNAATATTGCTCAAGCCGAACATGGAATTATTTATATCGATGAAATAGACAAAATAGCGTCTTCCCGTAGCACTCAAGGCCCTGACGTTTCACGCTCAGGCGTTCAACGAAATCTGCTAAAGCTAATGGAAGAAACCGACGTGGATCTGAAAACTCCTCACGACATTGCTTCTCAGATGGAAGCCGTAATGCAAATGCAGCAAGGCGGAAAAATNGAACGAAAAAAAATCAATACGGGTAATATNCTTTTTATTGTCAGCGGAGCNTTTGCCGGCCTGGAAGAAATAATTGGGAAACGACTGAACCGAAAGTCCATCGGCTTCAACTACAGCGGTGACTCAACAAAAGAAGACTTGAAAGAGCTTTTCTCTCAGACATCNACAGAAGACTTGATCGAGTACGGTTTCGAGTCAGAATTTATAGGACGTCTACCAGTCATTGCTGTTCTCCAAGAGTTAAGTGAAGAGGATTTGCTCTCTATACTAAGAAATCCAAATAGCAGTGTAATATTATCCAAGAAAACAGACTTCCGTGCTTACAACATCAACATTGAATTCTGTGACGAAGCTTTAAAGATCTTAGCTACTAACGCGCATAAGGAACGAATTGGCGCCCGAAGTCTAGTGGGTGCCGTGGAGCGAGCCCTTCTTCCCTTCGAGCGTAAGCTGCCCTCAACTAATATCAGACATTTCGTTGTGAATTCAGATGTCGTAAAAGACCCACTTGGTNCNTTAAACCAACTCTTGCGATCAAGTCCGTTAGCTGATTATATCGAATCTTTTAAACAAATTAGTGGAATAGAGCTATCGTTTACAAACGAAGCGGAAAGAATGCTTCTAACGCTATCGAATGAGCGTAAGATAAAGATTATCGATTTGTGCAATAAATTGTTTTATGATTACAACCATGGGTTNAAACTTTTGGGTTGGGACAAATACCAAATATCTNAAAAAGATATTAATGCTCCAGAAGAAACCCTTAACGGACTCATCAAAAAGCATTACGAAGANCAGCACAATAAGCAAAGTTAATNATTTTCTTTCGAATATTCCTGCTCTTTCCTATACAAAGTACTTAATCCAATTTGTAATATTTTTGCAGCAAGTCTACGATCATTACCCACAGACTNCAGAGTCTCAGTAATAGCTGTTTTTTCTATTTCTCTCATTGACATGCCTACTTTAAAATCATTATCGAGAGAAACATTTTCTCGACGCCGAATATATCCTGGTACATCCTCACTTCCCAGTATTCCCTCATTCGAAGTCATAACAACCATGCCTTCTATACAATTTTTTAACTCCCTAACATTACCAGGCCAATCATAATTGCTCAATATATCTAATGCCTGGGCGCTTATTCCCTCAATCGGCTTCTGATTCTCTTCTGCAAAGTCCTGTATAAAATTATCGACAAGTAGGGGTATATCGTCCCGAGTTTCCCGCAAAGGAGGCGCTTCAATAGCAACAACGTTCAAACGATAGAATAAATCCGCTCGAAATGTACCTTCTTCAACCATAGAATCTAAATCCCGATGCGTAGCAGTTACCAATCTTGCATCAACAGACCGTGTCTGGGTACCTCCGACTCTTTCGAATCGACCATCTTGTATTACTCGCAACAATTTAACCTGCGTAGGCAAAGGTATATCACCCACTTCGTCTAAAAACAGTGTCCCACCATCGGCTAACTCAAAGCGCCCTTTTCGAACAGTAGATGCGCTTGTAAATGCACCNTTTTCGTGGCCAAAAAGCTCACTCTCGACAACTCCTTCANGTAAAGCACCACAATTAAGTTCAACAAAATTTTCATCTTTACGCCGACTCTGTTGATGAATAGCCTTCGCAATTTCTCCTTTCCCAGTACCTGTTTCTCCTAATATCAAAACGCTGGTCCGAGACTGGGCCACCTGTTCTATTTGGTGATAAATTCTCTGCCAAATCGAAGATCTTCGCGCAATTCCCCCATAACGAAAACGATCGTCTAAACGACGTTGGAGAATAGAAACTTCACCAACCAATTTCTGATAAGAAAGACCTCGATCTAATACAGCACTAATTTTTGCAATATTCAGAGGTGTTAACTGAAAATCAAAAGCTCCCTGACGCATAGCTTCAATTCCTAGCTCGATCTCTTCAGGAGTCGCAATTGCTATAGCGCATATAGATTTTTCTTGGCGCGCAGCAACCTCTTGTAATCGCAATCCATCTATTCTAGGTTGACGTAATGGGTAAATCATCGCGTCAACCTTTTCGGTATCTAATACCTCGTAGGCAGCTTGCCCCTCCCGGGTATTAATTACATGAAAGCCTTCAGCCTCCAAATGAGATACCAGTTCCTTTTCTTCATTTGATTCTGGTAAAACAAGCAAAAGCTTTCCTCGTCTTCCCTGTTCGGCCACCGATTAATTCCTTTCTTTCACTGTTCTCCATTGACACACAATCTATAAAACAACCATAAATTACCCTCAAAGGCTACTTAGACAATAAACGTACCTTATAAGTCAATCACAAAAAAGTGACAATATGTCTCTCATTATGACTATTATGGCATAATCTGTATTGATTTATTCGACATCCTTTGTAAACTAGGATTATGAAAAGAAATTTGATTTAGAGGTACTAATTTTGCTGA
>NZPK01000110.1 GCA_002693325.1 Gemmatimonadota bacterium
CACATGATCCGTATCCCATGGTAATTCAATTCCCCATGGAACCCTTTCCTTAGGTCGAGAAATAGATAAATCTCCAATAGACTCCTTGAGGATACCCAATACTTCGTTTCGATAACCAACCGGACGGATAAAATTAGGATTGTCCTTTATGTGCCCATTCAACCAATCCCGGTATTTTTCCATTCGAAAAAAGTAATTACCTTCTCGACGTTTTTCAGGTGGCTGCTGATGGTCTACGCACACTCCACCCACCAGTTCTTTTTCGGTCATAAAGCGCTCGCATCCGACACAATAGAGCCCTTCGTATTCATCGTAGTAGATATCTCCACGATCGTAAACCGTTTTAAGAATTTGATTTACAACTTTTTTATGTCTCTCTTCGGTAGTCCGAATAAAGTCGTCATTATCTATATTTAAGACATTCCAGGCTTCTTCAAAACGCTTACTAATCTCATTACAAAACTGCAAAGGAGGCAATGAAGACTCCTTTGCCGCTTGATAGATTTTCTCTCCGTGTTCGTCCGTGCCCGTAAGGTAATGTACATCGATCTCATCAAGCTTATAAAAACGCTTAAGAAAGTCTCCAATGACCGTGGTATATGCATGGCCTATGTGTGGGTGAGCATTCACATAATATATCGGTGTAGTAACGTAGAACGTCCTGTTCATCTCAACCCTATCAAGTTATTTGTTTCAAAAAGAATATTCCTCAAAATGTAAATAATACAAAGTGATCCGCCAGACGGTAAATAGATTCTCTAATGATTACTTTAGCTAGGTAGTATTTCAATAACACTCACTCAAATAAAAAACACGCAAGCTTGCATATTTTCTTGGATTGGGACGTAAAAACATTCCGAAGATTAGAATCTATTCAATCATCAACCACGGAAAAAGACTTGCTTGTGCCAATTATTCGCAAGTGTCTTTTTCAAAGAATTCCCTCAAATAATGTCCTGTGTGGGACGATTCAATCTCTGCGACTTCCTGAGGCTTACCTTCAGCTACAATCCGCCCCCCATCAGCTCCCGCTTCCGGGCCAATATCAATGAGCCAATCTGAAGCTGCTAACAACTCAATATGGTGCTCGATAAATAGAACAGTATTTCCTTCATTTACTAATTTTTGTAGAAGGTTAAGTAAAAGCAAAACATCTTGCATATGTAATCCCGACGACGGTTCATCCAATACATAAAGTGTTTTTCTATCGCTGTATCGGCCAAGCTCGGCAGCTAATTTTATCCGTTGGGCCTCTCCACCCGAAAGGCTTGTGGCTGGTTGGCCTAGCTCTAAATAACCAAGACCGATATCGCTCAGCACCTGTAGCTTGTGAGCAACGTCAGGAATTGCAGAAAAAAAATCTANTGCTTCATCAATTTTAAACCCCAAAACATCGTCAATGGTGGCTCCTCGGTATTTTATGTCTAAAATCTCACGCTTATATCGCCTTCCAAAACACGCTGAACAAGTTCCCACCGAACCAAAATTAGATTTTAAATTCTCAGGAGAAGATCCTGCACCTCTGCATTCTGCGCAAGCTCCGACGATCGAATTAAAACTAAAATGGGACGGATTATACCCTCGGATCAAAGCTGATGGTAATTCAGAAAACAACCTTCGAATAGAGCTCCAGACACCTGTATATGTCGCAGCATTCGAACGTGAATTTCTACCAATAGGGCGTTGGTCAACAACCACTATTCTANCTAACAGACTTCCTCCCTCTAGCGAATCATAGGGTAGTGGTCTTTGATGACTATTTCCAACCATGGAAGCGAGTATCGGACAAAGTGTATCCCTTACAAGTGAGGTTTTCCCAGAGCCCGATATCCCACTTACGCCTATTAAATTNCCCAANGGNAANCCNACTGAATCGATATTTAAATTACGCCCCCTAGCTCCGTAAATCCTTATCCACCCNTTACTACCTATTTCCCGACCAACAGACCGNGGTATCCTTAGATTGCCACTTAAAAAACGTCCAGTTAACGTTTGCCCCGTTTGTAGACGATTCAACTTCCCGCTATAAACTACTTGTCCGCCTTTAATACCGGCCCCTAAACCAAATTCTATTATTTCATCAGCTACCTTGAGAATTTGGTATTCATGTTCGATAACAACTACGGTATCACCTTTATCGCGTAGTTTTTTAAGCATTTTCATCAATGGCTTAGCATCTTTTGCATGTAAGCCAGCACTGGGTTCATCTAAGATGTAAAGCATCCGGGCAGTCTTAGAGCCTATGACAGACGCCAAACGCAGACGTTGACATTCGCCGCTCGAAATAGCGTCTGTGTTTCGACCTAACTCTAAATATCCTAGCCCTAAATCATTTATGATTTCAAGTCGTGCAATCAATTGTTTTTTTANACTCTGCACTCGATCGGGGATCTTTAGCCGCGCCAGTTGGGAGATCATTTCTTTAATCGACATCTCACAATATTGGCCTATGTGTTTTCCATCCACAAATACGGAAAGCGCCTCCTGCCGCAAACGGGCCCCATTGCACTCAGGGCAAACCGAATCGGAGAAACGATCAGAAAACCATTCTAATTCANGACCATGAAGCCTTGGCTGCGGTTCGAGCAAGCCACCGCTTTAAACCAACAAATGGATTGCGCCCACGAATTCCAGTCCATAGTCGCTTTTTAAATGTTTCATCAAAGTGTTCAGGGGCTACATCAGGATCAACTCGCTGCCTCTCAAAAAAAATATTTAGCTTTTCCCTAAGATCAAAATGGCCAAAATTATCCCACAATGGCGAGAGGTTTTCGTATAGGCTCTGACCATCGTAACTTAAGACTTGTTGGAGGTTTAGACCGACCATTTTTCCCGTACCTCGGCATTTGGGACAAGCACCGTTGGCACTATGAATGGAGAAAAGCGACCGATCGATAGTTGGAAAATTGGTAAAACATTTTGGACATGACGGATTTAGTGAATACGTCAGATCCTTTTTGTCTTCTGATATAGAAATTATAAGATGTCCATTAGCCATTTCCGACGCGGCCAGCAAAGAACCGCGTAATCTTCGTGAAGATTCCGGCTTCATGATAAGCCGATCAACGACCACTTCAAGCCTATCGATTGTCAAATAATTTTGACAACATAGATCTTCCAATAAAAAATAATCACCATTTATTCGAACTCTACGATATCCAGATCGATCTATCGATTGGATTAAATCTTCAATATTAGATTCTTCTGACACTAAGAGAGGTGCCAATATCGACAACTTTGTACCAGATGGTAATGCAAGTGCCGTTTCATACACCTCTTCAAACCCATGAACATGAATTATAGTGTTACAGGCTAGACAGTGACCCTCTCCAGCGTGCACAAATAACGAAGACAACAGGTCGTATACGTTTGCTGTCTTTGCTACATTAAAATCAGAATGCCTTGTCTTAGCACCTTGTTTCAAACAGATGGAAGGAAGTAAACCTTCAATAGATCGCGTTCTCTGCAAATTACCACCAACAANCACACCATCAATCCCTTGATTCATGGCGGCTCTCAGTCGACGTTGTGCCTCAAAGTGAATCACATCGTAAACAAAAGAAGTTTTTCCAGATCCTGAGACCCCGCATACAACAATTAATTTGCTATGCGGTAATTTTAGATCTACGTGNTTTAAGTTATTTACTTTAGCGCCACAAACTCGCAATTCGCTCAATTTTCTGTTCACTTTTCTTTAAGTGCTTGACAGATCAGTCATTAAGTAGGTATAACTTATTGAGGTTACAACCCATTAATTTTTTTAAACCCCAAAGGTCATCAGCTGATGATTCATGTTTTTCTCAATACAGCCGAACTATAATGTACAGAGTAAATAAGAAACTAACACCATTTTCGGACAAAATTACTTAGCGAGCCAATATTCCAATGCTAATCAGCAACTTTATTTATTTGATGATTCTTGTTTTATCTGCAGAATGGGCCGCCGCACAAATGAGTCTCCAAGGAACTTCAAGTGCAGGAAGACGTTTATTTCATTCACCCATGATCAGCAAAAATGGACTCTCGTGCGGAGATTGTCATTCCGACTTTGATGAAAAACGATTCGATGACGGACGAATTAGAGCTGGGCATAGCTTATACAACTCGTATTTCAGGCAAACATGGTGGGGAAAGGATCCAAAAGAGCCCGGAGCATATTCGACCGCTGGTGAAGCTGCTGTAGTGTGTGTGATACATTACATGCGAAATCCAGAGAAGCTAACTGCCCAACAGATACTCGACTTGACTGCGTACCTCAAAGCTATCTCAAAAAAATCNGTCCAGCCACCTTTAGCTATAGCGCCAGCCGCCGATAAGACTGGAGTATACGCCGGTTTCGACAAGGGAAATCATGTGAGTGGAAAAGAATTATTTTATGCTGCGTGTCATAGTTGNCATCCGAANGGAAACAGTGGAATCGCTCCCGATCCATTATCCCGTGACAAACCATCCAACTACTATGCACGTATAGTAAGAGAAGGAGANGGTTTGGGTTCGGTCCTTTCTGGTGTAGATCCTACTGCATATAGCTTTGAGGAAGGACGCTTTAAACCATTTTTTGGAGCAGATCGTCTCACAGACGTACAAATAGCGGATATCATTGCATATATCAAAACACTNCCTCCTATAAAGTAATTTTTTTAAAGACNATCCACCCCGCCCTGAAAAAATGAACCAGAAATGTTACCACCATCCACATNCNAAACAGCTCAAAACTTAGTGCCAAATAATCACAAATAAACCCTATGCTAAATATTANCAGGGCTATATTTCTTCTCGCAGCGAAAAGGTGAAATAAGGTGTCAAATCGTTCGTAATCAAATAGTTCTCTGCCGATAAAATATTTGAAAAGTCCACTACAGATTTTATCCAAGACAAACGANAGCAAAAGTAGATGTACNATTACAGNCTCTGATGACCACGATAAAAGATTCCCGTNGTTTAAATACCAACCGATNGCNNCAAACCACAACGCCAAACCTGGAGCAGCAGCGATATGCTCAAATCCGCCCATAGTGTCACTTAAATGGAGTCGCAATCTAGCCAGTTTCCCGTCTACCGAATCCAGGATNACTCCCAACCAGGCAACAAACAAACCTGTTCCAGTCCAACCAGTTGCCAAAAGTGGGCTCGCTCCCCAAACACAGAGTATTGAAAAAACTGTATAGGTATTCGGGGTTATGCTTGTTCCTACCANCAAACGTGTTAACCATCGTACAAGGTGATAGTAACCGTATCTTGCAACAACGTCTATTGCACCCTTAAAAGTNCTGCGAAACATATGATTTTCTATGTCTCTCACCGACTCCCCTTCGACAAGATTGATTATAAAAGCAGGCATTTTGAGTCTTAGAGAGGGTATATACTGGTCAAGATCTTCAGGCTGTATAACAATTAAAAAAGGAATTTTAAGACTTAATGTTTTCCAGTTGTTTACCGATGAAATAGAAATAGTTTCACAATCAGAAGCAGTTACATANCAGATGGAGCGATCCGCAGAAGAAATAATTATTCCGGGTCCTTCATTTAAGACAAAAGAGATTACTCGTTCGTCATAAATGGTATCACCAGCTACCAAAATTAACGGTTTATTGGCACCTCCCACCGCCATCCAAAAATCTTGTGTTTCCGAGACTTTGATCCAATCTATTCTGACGGAAAATATTTTTGTGAAGTCCGAACNAATTTCCCCTAAACGACAAAGATCATCCTTCTTCACAAAAACCCGAAAAGATTTAAAGCCACGCAAAGAAAACTCACGTATTTGGCGTTCAACGATGGTCATGCCCCATAATTTAGTACCCGCCAAGGTATTTGTGGCATCTATCCAAACTGAGGGTTTTGGCATTTAGGCTTTCAAAGCTGAAACAACTTTATCACACACATGATTATAATCCTCGAGATTATCTATCTCACCCCATGCACAACCACCCACGTCCGCTGCAAATATGCCGGCGCTTTGCAAGATAGGTCCGTATGCCTCGGTANGAAATGTTTTTAGATTCCCTATCGTAATTAAACGTTTAACTTCCTTTCTAAGATCCTTTGCGCCTGAAGAATCAAATTTAACTAATTGGACGCTCTGGGCTTGCGCTCGGGCAGGCTCTATGTTCTTGCTAATCTCGATAACCTTACCTTCCGAATCAAAACATACATTCATTTCACCAAGCACTCGGTCTATTTTAGTGTCCACAGCTAAAACGTTACCCTGCGGTGCCTCAAGTATCTTTTTCAATACGCTTGAATCGAATATTATATCACAATTGAGCAAAAAAACTTCTTCACAAAGTTCATCCGATGCCAAATAGAGCGAGTAGATACTATTTGTCGTAGAAAATTCATTATTTTCAACGTAACGAACTCNATCNCCACAATGAGCACGAACTTGTTCCGCCTTAGCACCAACAACAACCACAACGTCTTCAACCCCAACCGACTCGAGCGCGTCTAATTGATAATCNATCAAAGNTTTCCCATTAAGAGTGACTAAACATTTGGGGCAATTNTGGGTAAGAGGTTTTAGACGGGTTCCCATNCCTGCTGCCAGTACTATTGCGCGCATTTAATCTTCCGATCTTGTGTTTATTTACGTGAATCATTCATGACTTTTTTTGCACACCCACCGAAAGAACTTATTCAATAGCTCACGGTCTTCAACTTCTAGGCCCATAACACGTAAAAAAATGATATAGGTAAATAAAAAACTCAATATAGTGACAAAAGCTGACATCATGTCTTGCGAAACAAATTGTCGAAGACTCCAACCGATCAACCCAGCAAGGATAGCAGCACACAAAGGCTTAACTTGTTCCAACCCGAAGGGCGACATCGAAAACTTAGAATAAACTTGAAAAGTTCTTAAAGCATTCACAAGGATTATTGAAAAAAGGGCACCCAAAGCCGCACCCATAATGCCCAAATTGAAATAATCAATCAGAGTAACATTTAATAAAAAATTACTCAACAGCCAAAAAAGATTGTTGAAGAAATTTAATGACGGTTTCCCCGCCATTGTCAATAACGGATCAGTCAGAGCAAATAAACCTTGTAACATCATGCAGAAACAGAGGATTAAAAGGACGTTGATTCCGCTTTCGACTTTTTGAATAGGAAGCGTAGTCATTCCTCCACCACCAATAAGCGCTAAAATAACGTCGCCTATCATCAATAGAACGAAGAAAATGGGTAGGTTTATTGTCAATATCCACCGAAATAACACTTTAAACCTCGTATTCAATTCGGCATACCTATTATTAACAGCAAGTTCGCTCACTACAGAACTAAATATCGGATCAAAGGCTTGAGATGCCTTCAGCATTAAACTTGCTATCCGTCTCGCTAATGCATAAATCCCAACCATCTCTGCGGAAACAAAAAACCCTAGCATTAAAACATCTAATTGAGTTAGAATACCGTAAAGAAGGTTCCCTGCGGTCACGGGTAGAGAAAAAGACGTAAGGTGCTTCCACGGCTTATCCTGATCCAATTGTTGCCAACATTTACGGAAAGAGAACAAACGGGAAAAGAAAAAAACTGACAGCGAAAAAACCCCCACAGTCATCAATACCTGCACATACGAGACTGCTCTCAGTTCTCCTCCACCAATCCCGATACACAGCCCCCCAATTAGGAGAAAAAGCGGTCCCGCTACCGAAAGGACGTATACGTCATATATGACTATCCTCAACGATCGAATCGCACCGAGTAAGACCCAACACAATGCCGAGAAAATAGCCGAGAATGACAATATCCTCAATGCTTCTGCAATCGGTTTGTCGTAAAAGTCCCCTATAGCGTCTGAAAAATAAAATATCCCCCCCATAACGAGAGTGGCCGAGACAAAAACTATACCAAGACCAGTTACAACAATACGTTCGACAGGATACAATGATTGCTCTCTCGCGCGCACAGAAAAGCGCACGATTGAACGTTCCATACCGAACTGCGCTATTCTGTTTAAAGTGGAAACGATCCCCCAAGACAAGGAATAGTAGCCTTGAACATCCAAACCCATAAAAAACGTGATTATCCAAAGGAATGCACCACGCGAAGCCCGACCTAATTTTCCGACAAAAGTTATCAATCCCCCGCGAGCCAAATCTCTGTAATCTCTTACTTGAGAAGATTCCCCATCGTCTTTACCATCCACAGATTCCTTCATTAATTCTCACTCCTAAACAGCAAAATTTTTGAAAACCCGCAAACCCAACACAGTATCCAATATACGCATCACCAAGATTACAGACACTCGCTGTTTTTTTTCTTTTAAATTGCGTAGCTACATTGACTTAGAAAAATCAGATGCATATATTTGAATAATGTGTGTATCGTGTATACGGACAACAGATTCTCCAAATCCAAATTAGTCCGATCCCCCACGAAATAGGTTTTAGTTATTTAACTTCGTTTTCCCCCTTTATGAAAATCAAGGGTGATTCCTATGCGTAGAGGTTTATGAAGGCATTTATTTTAGCAGCCGGCAGAGGCAGAAGACTTTGGCCACATACTGCTAACTATCCAAAGTGCCTGTTAGATATCGGTGGACTAACCCTGCTTGAGAGGCAGTTATTTCAACTCAAAGATGCGGGAATTTGTGAAATAATTGTCGTCGGCGGGTTTAGAATTAATACCGTAAATTCAATCATCAAAAAAACAGGTATTTCAGACATACACCTAATCTATAATCCATTTTATGCTCATTCAGACAACTTGATATCTTTATGGTTGGCCAGATCTTACATGGATGGTCCCCAAGTACTGCTTAACGGAGATATCATNTTTAACCCCCAGGCGCTAGAGGAGCTAATATCCCTTGAATCGACNTGCACTATAATGTCACAAAAAAAACAATCATANGAAGAAGATGATATGAAAATTTTAGCAGAAAACTCTCTCGTCAAGACCATAGGCAAAGGTATTCCTTGCAAAGATGCCAATGCTGTCTCNTTAGGGATACTGAGCTTCAAAAAAACTGCNGCCAGTATCCTACGTGAGGCTCTTGAGGAGATTGTCCAAATAGAGCAGTCTTTAACNAGCCACTTTCCTGCCGTGATTCAATACATGATCGACGCTGGACATCCAGTATTCACGCACTGTGTACCAGCTTTTAATTGTGCTGACATTGATACGATAGATGACCTAAAATTCATAACTAAACAGTGGCATCGTTTTTACTCTTCAAATCAAGTACAGNTTGCGGGAATTTGATGGATCAAGCCATTCTATTGTTTCCCAACAGATCCGGTTCAGAAAAGCAATTACCATCCCGAGTGGCAGGTTTAAGCCTTATAGACCGTCAGATCCGCACGCTGGAAAGAGCTGGAATAAAGCATGTCTGTGTGATCGCGCCTGACAGAAAAAAAATCGAATCTAACCTTTCCACGTGGACTAAGAATTTAAGAATATCGATTAAAATAATTNGCTATGGACAAGAAGTTGAATTGTTGGATTCAAATTCCTCNTTTTTGATACTTTTTGCCGAATTTGTTCACCATCACGCCTCTATCCGCAAGTGCATTGAAGGAAAGAATTCTACAGACACACTTCTTGTTTATACGTCGGACCAACCTTCACAANCTGTTCCCCTTCGTCGCAACAACGAGAAATTTACAGAAGAAACTAGTGTTGACTCACATTGCGTGAATGGGGTATTTCTTTGCCCTCCCTCAAAAATCTTAGCAAACTCTTTTTCCCNGNCAAGAGACCCGTGGGAGATTTTAGCCAATGAATCCAAAGTGCCTTTACACAGCAATGGAGATGTGCTTTGGCGACGGGTTGACGTGAAGGGTGGCGTCCGATCCGCGAAACAGATGCTTTTTAGTCAGGTAACGAAAAAAACTAGTGGTTTTATTTCAAGAAATATAAATGCTCGTATTTCCATTCCAACTAGTAAATTACTAATTGAGACAGGTCTCAGTCCACACGCAATAACAGTTATGTTTGTCTTAACCACAGGTTTGGGATCAGCATACCTTGTNAGCGATCCGAAGNATTACGCAACACTCCTTTTGAGCGGGACTCTTTGGCAGTTCGCNGCTATATTTGATCGATGNGACGGTGAAGTTGCANGAGTAAAACTGTGCGAATCAAAATTTGGAGCTTGGTTTGATACAATAACAGACAATTTTGCGTATCTTTGTGGCTGTATCGGCACGCTTATTGGCATGAACAGCTTAAACCCCGAAAACTCAATTTACAACACCTTGGGAATCACCTCCATCATATCTATGACGTTGACGGTTTGTATTTTATACCGATATGCACAAAAAACCGGAACCGGAAGCCTTCAAAATTATCTCCGTACATTAACGGATGATGTTGATGAGAAAGATAAGATGTGGATACAAAAACTTATGGAGCGTTACGGTTTCATAGCCAAACGTGATTTCTTTTCATTCTATGTTTTCTTAGCTCTTGCCGCTGGTCAACTTTCATTGGTTTATTGGTTCCTTGTGACTGTATTGCATATGACTGCCATAGCGGTCATAATGTCGCGTGAATCCATGAACCGACATATAAATAAAAGCGGCCATTGAACTATGAAACTACTCAAGTTGGTCATACCTATCTCGGGTATATTGCTACTTGGCTACCTAATCGGCTCTCTTGGATCGGATCAAATAGTACGTCATTTAGACGTACTGAAATGGACATTCCCTCAAGTACTAATTCTGGCCTTATCATGGCACATAACCAATTCTATAGCGTGGCGATTTGCCTTTATGCCCGATTGCTCAATACCCAGTATTGTGACTCTTTTTAAAGGTAAGTTAGCCGGCGAGGCTGTTAGCCAAATAACTCCTTTAGCTAATTTAGGTGGGGAGCCTCTCAAAGCGTATCTGTTAAGAAAAACAACCCCTTCTTCTGATGCTTTAGCCGCAGTAGTGGTGAATAAGGCAGCTCAAACATTAACAGGGATTGCATTTAGTGCGTTAGGTCTTAGCTTAGTTCTCTTGAAATCTAATCTTCCATTGGATATCCCTGCTCCAGTCCAAATTGGACTAATAACATTGATGACTCTGACCGTGGCGGTCATGTTATTCGTCTGGAAAAAACAGACCCATCTTTTCTCCTCAATTTTACAGTTAATCAGAAAATTTGGAATGAGTACTACAAACATCGAACAAAAAATGGATAATGCACGTAGGATTGATGCACAAATACAAAAATTTTATAAATCGCATAAATTACGATTTACGTTAGTCCTTATTTTTCACAGCCTCGGATGGATGCTTGGTGCATGCGAAACCTACGTCATCCTAAGAGCNTTAGAGCCTTCGTTCGACTTCCCAATAGCATTTCTTATCACCTCTCTAACTGTGATCATCAATACTCTTTTTGTATTTATGCCATCAAACATTGGTGTATTAGAAGGTGGGCAAGTTTTTTTAATGACGACCTTAGGAATCAATCCAGCCATTGGATTATCTCTAGGAATTACAAAGCGCATGAGAAAAACATTTTGGCTTGTTTTAGGTTGGGTATTTCTCTCACGTCTAAGTCGAGAGGCTTTAGACAATGAATTACTCGCGCGCAGGAAATTGCGTCAAGAATCGACGGAAAGACCATCAGATATTTCCAAGGAGTTACATTACAATTGAATCCCATAATCCTGATAGTTATCGGTCTATCATTTGCGATACCTCTTGGAGCCTCACAATCTCCAGACACTCTCGATTTAGAACAATTCTTAACCATATCCAAAAATCGTAATCCTCTGATAACATCTGCGCAATGGTACCAGAAAATCGCCGAAGCAGAGCTAAATAAAGTTAAGCATATGCGCATACTTCCCAAAATACGATTACGGAGTGAAAGTGGCATCGTTCCCGACGCAAAAGGCGATATATTTAACCCTCCCTCGGATACTTTAGGACTGAGACCCGTTGGGCCATTCAACCGTACACAGATAGAAGCTATTCAACCTATATACCCAATCAGCCGTGGAAGAAATTATCTGACGGCGGCAAAAAATAGTGTTGCTATCGCTAACGCAAAACAAAAATCTACAATTTCAAACGTTAATTATGAGATAAAAAAATACTATCATGCCTCCCTGCTTGCGCGGGATCTTTTTACCCTGGCCGAACGTCTTAGGAAAGAGATTGCCATTCGAAGCGAAGAAATTGAAAGTGCGTCCAACCTTACAATTTCTGGACCTTACGAACTCAATTTGGCCGCCTTAGAAATAGATATCCTTGCNAGAGAGGCTCACGATCAAATGGTATTAGCACATCAGGCATTATTAGTTTCGGCTGGTTTTTCGGTCAATGATCAGATAGAAATAGCTGCTAAATTTATAGCCCCCGTAGAAATTCATAATATTGATTTTTCTACTTTAGAAAAAATCGCAGTCGAAAGTAGTCCAGAATGGCAAGAGCTACAAGCAGGGATAACAGCAACCAAAGCTTTGTATCATGCTGCCAGGAATGCTTACAAGCCTGACGTGTATATTGCAGGAGGTATCCGTTACGCAATTGCTCCGGGAAGAACCGACCAACGCAACCCATTTGTCCGTGACGAATTCAATTCATTCGGTGGAGGAATATTCCTGGGAGTCAAACAAACCTTAGAATTTCACTTGATTGGCGCTGATATTGACCGAGCAGAAGCAAAATATAGGCAGCTGACTTCTATCAAGGACGGTATGAAAAACAAAATCCGTATCGATGTCTCCGAAAAAATAAATTCTTTTCATCGAGAAAAAGAAAATCTAACGGCTTCTACCAAACGCAGAAAAATCGCGCAGCAATGGTTGAAGGATGCGAAAGATGAGTATGAATTTGACCCAGAGACAATTAAAGACCTGATAAAAGCTTTTCAAAAATGGGCTGAAGTCGAACGACAATATTTAGACAGNATATACCAATTTAATCTTAGTGTTGCAGCCCTTGAGAAAGCNTTCAACGATAAAATGATAAGCAATGAAAATGCAACATCACTACCATCCAATTAGATCAATCCTGCATATGAGCAAAATTATAATAAAATCCATAATTTTCGTCATTGTTCTGTGCTCTACCCCACAAGCTTCGGATTTTTCTCTCAATAATTCGATAAAACAACTGCAGGATATATTATTAAAAAANCCGCGCAAAACAGAAGAAATTTCTGAATCATTGATAAATCAATGGCTTGATATCAGATCGTTCAATGAAGCAATTTTTGGCTCCTACNTAAGAGAGAGCTTGGAATCCTATAAAAACGTCTTAACGCCCGAGAAATTTAATCGCTTAGTGAAACAGTATCAGACTGAATTAGATGAATCATTCCGTAAAAAGTTAGTAACAGACCTAAACACTCTATTGTCTACTACCGATTTAAAAAGGCTAAGTATTACTTCAATGGGAATCAACGGATCTATGAAAACCGTGACGTTAGACATCCAATCGGATTCGTTTCCAAACAACGTTGAATTACTTATGGATCCAAAGAGTGAAAAANTGAGCATTATTGACGTNAAAGTGGATGAAAACCATCTTTCTGAATATTACCAAAAACGTTTCANAAACATCATTAAAAACCTCTATTCACTTCCTGTTTTAACCGCACACTTTTCCGATAGTNATTATATAAAATTAGAAGACTTCTCAGTCACACCAGTAGGTGAACTACCACTTGACTGGGGATCTTGGAGGAAGAAAGACCAAGGTAAGCCTATGCCGTACCAAATCGAAGGTGATTCTACACGCTACCTAGCTGCTCGAGACTCAGGGTATTCGGTCATTTTAGGTAAATTTTTACACTGGAACCCTCTCGAGTATCCTCTTTTAACCTGGTGCTGGCGTGCAACACACCTTCCTCCTGGTGGTAATGAATTTATAGACAATGCAAACGATAGCGCAGTTGGACTTTACGTAATATTTTCGCAAAACTGGTTACGAGTACCAAAACAACTCAAATACGTATGGAGCAGTACACTTCCTCTGGATACAATTGGTCGTAGAAAGAAAATGTTCCGACCTTGGTTCTTCGTAAAAGAAAGTGGTGACAAAAATTTAAACTATTGGCAATTTGAAGTCGTCGACCTAGAAAATGACCACAAATTGAAACTCGGAGGAAAACCTGCAAACCGNACAATAGGTTTAGGTATACTGAGCGACGCTAATTCCACAAAATCTTATGCAGAAGGATACTACGCAGATTTCCGAGCTTGGAAACGGCCAAACGAGGGCCTGAAGACAATTTCTGATCACTGCGGATCTTTACGAAAACAATTAAAACAACCTGACGATTAGAAAAACCCAATGCCTCACGGCGTATTTGGAGAATTCATCTATGATTCATGTATTGCGATCCATCTTTTTCAGCATATTTTTAATAGGGACATCAGGCTTAGCGAGTAACGAGTCAAATGAGATTTCGTATACAGAGTCAGGCCCTATAGTAATATTGAGGTCCCACGACCAGAAAGTGAGCAACCTTCTTGCAAACGAAGGCGATACTCTCCAAACNGCAATAAGAGACTCTTTAAAACGAAAAATCANTTCTGTTTTNGATTTTAATGAGCTAAGTAAAATAGCNNTAGGTACGCACTGGGGGGAAATTACTAAGAAGGAACAAGAGAAATTTGTTACCATTTTTGGTGGGATAATTCAAGAGCAGAACTTCGATACTTTTTTGACATATTACCGCGATGGTAAACTCAATTATGAAAAAGAAAATATCAATGGAAAATTCGCTACAGTGAATGCTTCAGTTCCACTTAAACGCGGATCAGTAAGTATCGAATATTTAATGCATATCGTAGATGAAAAATGGCGAATCTATGATGTAAAAATCGATAGCGTTAGTACGGCCGAAGGAAATCGAAAACGCTACGAAAGATACATAAAGAAACATTCGTATGAAAAACTAATTCTCCAATTGGAAAAACAATTGGATCGACTCATGAAGGCCAGGGATTAATTCACTTTGCGTATAAACTACGATCGTTTAGTTCACTATATCTATCATCATCACGTCCTAATTATAATTGCAGCTACTATACTTTCAATTTTCGCTGGCTACTTTGCGTCTCAACTCGCTCGCAATATAAAAACAGATTTCGCATCTCTGTTACCAAATGATTACAAGAGCGTGAACGAATTAAATAGAATAAAGGAGAGAGTAGGTGGTATTGGTCCACTAATGGTTCTCATAACCGGCGACGACTTGGACGAAGCAGTCAATTTCATGCAAGCCTTAGCCGATTCACTAAAATCTAGCCCTTTGATCAGTTCGTTAAGTATTTACGACAGCAAAAAGGAAATCCTAAGGAAAAACAAACTTCTGTATATGAAAATAGACGACCTTGTGGCTATCCAAGATCGTTTAAACCAATACATAGAAACCGAAAAGCTGAAACAATCACCCTTATACTTTGCTTTTGATGATGAAGAGGAAATTTCCTTAGATTTTTCGGACATACAGGAGAAATACGGAGATAACAACAGTTCTCAAGTGAAAATCGACCCTCGGTTTGATAAGTACATTCTTACCAAAGAAAAAAACGGTGTCATATTAAAGCTCTATCCTTCAGGGGTAATTACTGATGTAGAGTTTTCACAAAANCTTCTTCTGACTCTGGATCAGACGATCGATTCGATAGAGCCAACATCCTTCCACCCAAGTTTGCGCTACACTTATAAAGGACCATTTAAGAATAGTGCTAATCAAATAACAATAATCATGCAGGACCTCAAGTCCACAGCAGCCTACAGTATATTCGGTGTGCTGTTGCTTATTTCCCTGTATTTCAGACAAATATTTGCGTCGATTTTCATAACATTACCCCTCTTGATGGGACTTACTTGGACCTTTGGCGTNACATATGTCGTAATCGGTAGCTTAAACATGATCACTGTAGGACTTTTTGCCATTCTGTTCGGTTTGGGTATCGATTTTGGTATACATATTTTTGCGCGTTATCGTGAGGCAAGACGTAGAGGGACAGACCCTTTACACGCACTAACTGANACTGTAGTTCATACGGGAAGTGCNCTTACAACAACANCCACAACTACGGCAATTGCGTTCTACTCGTTGATGTTNACTGACTTTAAAGGCTTTTCGGAATTCGGTTTTATCGTAGGNACAGGCATTTTATTTTCTTTGGTTACGATGGTGCTTGTTTGCCCGGCATTTATCGTCTTGGCCGATCGCTTAAGGGTAATCAAATTATCCACAAAAGAAACACCAGATCATCTGTTGCGCCATGGGAAATATCCATGGCCTATTTTGACTTTAGCTGGTGGATTCTTAGTAGCAATTTATTCGATTTACAACCTAAACAAAATCAGTTTTGAATACGATTTCAGTAAACTCAAGCCTAAATCTACGACGAGACAAGATCAAGCCAGTCTTCCAGAGGACCTCAAGGAAAGTCGATCACCGGCNATAGTATTGACTGAAAGCTACGATGCNGCNATTGAAGTCGTAGAAACCGTTGAGGCCATCAAAAAATCAAATGGTGACTCGTCAACAATCAAGTCGATCAAAAGCGTTTATTCAGTTCTTCCAAAAAAACAAAACGAAAAACTGAATATAATAGCAGCGATCGAAGAAAGCTTAGACGCTAATGAATCATTATTTGACGAAGGACAACGTTCAAAAGTTGATTCACTGCGACAGTATTTGGACATAAACATGTTAACTTTATACGATCTACCAGAAGATCTCACTAACGAGTTCAAGAGTAAAACAGGTGAAATCCTAAGTTTTGTAGCAATCAACGCATCCGTTCAACTTAAAGACGGAAGGAATGCTATGAAGTTCGCTGAAGAAATCCGTGAAATTCAAACTCCTTCCGACAAAACCTATTTCGCATCAAGTTCNCATATCATAATTGCAGAAATGCTAAATGTTATGCTGAGAGATAGTAAAATAGCCGTAATACTNACTCTTTNCGTTATTTCTGTAGTCCTTTTTATCGATTTGCGATCAGTAGTAGACACGTTACTNGTTTTGANGCCGCTTTTAACAGCCCTCATATGGATAATTGGCTTCATGTATGCATTTAACATAAAGTTAAATCTTTACAACATGGTCGCATTTCCTACTGTGATCGGTATGGGTATTGATAATGGTGTCCATATTTTTCACCGTTACAAAGAAACTGGTAAGGGATCACTCAGGCTTGTTCTGCGTACTACCGGAATTGCTCTTTTAGCCACTTCTTTAACGACTATGGTGGGTTTTTCGGGATTGATACCTGCTCACCACCCAGCATTGACTTCGATAGGTATTCTTTCTCTAATTGGTTTGGGATGTTGTTTAGTCACTTCCGTAACTATTCTCCCCGCACTTCTTCAANTAAGGGAAAATCACAAGGGATAANAATTTTGAGAAACACNATCCTTAGTGATGATTTTGGGGAAATTGCATCTGATGTCAAGGAGATTATATTCAATTATACGTGCCAGCAGAAGATGATTCCACTGGCACGAAATTGGAGCGAGAGACGAGACTCGAACTCGCGACAACCACGTTGGCAACGTGGGGCTCTACCAACTGAGCTACTCTCGCAATTTATGTGAATTTCAAGAGGAGCAATATAAGTATGAGGACAGAAGTCGTCAAGTTTTGTGCNATTACATTTGTCATCTTTCATGTAGCCTGCAGCATGCAATCTGAGAGACTATCGGGTACCAATAAAGACGAAATACCATCAAGAGCCCGTTGGCATAATAACCAAGGGGCTGTGTATATGGATCAGCACAATTACACGCGTGGACGTCAAGAATTTGAGAAAGNAATCAAATTAGCACCCGAATACCCNATAGCTTNTGCTAACTTNGGTATNGCACTTTACAGTTTAGGAAAGTACGACAGTGCTGCGACTGAGCTCAAAACGGCTTTACTGNACGACGACGAACTATTAACCGCTCATTATACTCTCGGCTTGATTTATAATGCCCAGGGGAAAGATCATGANAAAGCCCTTTCTTCTCTGAGATANGTCGCAGAAAATGATCNCGATGACCCACACGTCCGGTATTATTTGGGACAAGTCAAAAGTAAACTAAACCTTAAAGAGGAAGCTATTTCAGACTTCCAAGAAACCATAAGATTGGATCCCTTCAACGTGTCGGCCTATTACGGTTTGGCCAATATTCTCCGAAGGGCGGGAAATGAGTCGGAATGGCGGAAAACACTACAAAAATTCAACGAATTAAGCCAAGCCGGATTTCAAGGGGTTAGCTCCTCTTACCAGGGACAAGGTCGATATGCTGAGGTAATGACGGATACGGGAGGCGGTGACCTTTCGATAGAAGACCAAAATGGCCCGTTCAAATTTGCGGTGCCTCAGCTCATCCATGAAAACCCTNAATATGCNACGGTTANAGNATCAAAGGANAATAGTTCACCCNATATTTTAGCAGGTTCNCCTNTNATCCTNTATAGGAATGGCGTATTGGCTAGCACAGATAATNTACCGGAAATCACNAAAAAATCNCATATCCTTCCAGCGGATTTCAACAACGACCAGATTACCGATCTGATCATTTCAGGGAGTACGACCGAATATTACCAAGGAAATAAAAATGGGAGTTGGACATTAAAAAAAGAATTACCCGCCGCGAACAAAAGTATCAGCGCAGATGTTGATCACGACGGGGATTTAGACCTTCTCATACTGAGCAAAACAACAACGTATCTTTTTTCNAACGATGGNACTGGAGACTTTTCTGACATAACAAGTTCGGCTGGTATNCCTTCGAATAAAGTTTTCGATAACGTCATTTTCTCCGATTTTGATAACGATAGAGATATCGATTTTTTCACATTATCCAATCGAAAAATAGGTCTGTATTCGAATAACAGAGACGGAACCTTTACAAACGTAGCTAAAACCCTGAATTTGGCTGGAGAAGTAGTTAAATACTTCCTGATAGAAGACTTCAACCAAGATGGCTTCATGGACTGCGCCATATTGAACGAGGAAAACCAGCTGGTTCAATTAGTCAATAAAAACGGCCTTAACTTCGACGAAATTCAAAGACTACCAAATATCAATGCCAATTCTTTGATTAGTGGCGACATTGATAATGATGGCGACATAGATTTGTGGAGTTTTGATGACTCAGAAATAAAAACAATAGCTTGGCATACTGGAACGTGGAAAACAAGTGAAGTAAATATNAAACTACCACATACAAGTTTTCCGGCGGTGGCATCTGACTTAAACGACGATGGTCGTGTAGATCTATGGGCTGGAGGGGCTTTCATTCAGAATACAACAAAACAAAACAATTGGGTCAAAATAGATTTAACGGGATTGAATAGTAACCGAGATGGTATAGGGACTAAAATCGAAGTCAAGACAGAAAATCGGCTTCAGAAACGTGAANTGAGAAGTAATGACACAAATGGCGATTTAGTTTTTGGTTTAGCTTCAA
Source organism: Gemmatimonadota bacterium (assembly GCA_002693325.1). Taxonomy (GTDB): domain Bacteria; phylum Latescibacterota; class UBA2968; order UBA8231; family UBA8231. The sequence continues at coordinate 19,380 of NZPK01000110.1, forward strand.
GCGATTCCGTTGAATTTATCCGTATTTTATGGCCAGGAGGAGTTCGCCAAACTGAATTGGCAACCGAAGCCAATAGGATTGTGACTCTAAAAGAGCTTGATCGTAAAGGTACCTCATGTCCAATTTTATACGCCTGGGATGGATCCGAATTCCGCTTCATCACGGATATCCTAGGAGGAGCAATAATTGGTTATCAAACGGGTATTGGAACATACTATTCTCCAGACAGTAATGAGTACGTAGCTTTGGGTNATATNCAACCGCTAAACGGAAATTTTACGATAAAATTAACTAACCAACTTGAAGAGGTTATCTACGTCGACGCCCTTGAGCTAATTGCAGTGGATCATTCAGAAAATGTAAAGATATTTCCAAATGAGCGGCTTTTATCCACTCCCCCCTATCCAGAACACAAACTGTACTCCATNTCGNACTTTACACGACCAGATATGGCTTTTGATAGCGATGGAAATTCAATCATCAGTAGGATAAGCGAAATCGACGATATTTGGTACGATAACTTCGAACTGACGGACATACATGGCTATGCAGAAACTCACCATTTCGATTTATTTTGGGAGGACATCAGTCATATTCAGAATCCGGTCCTCATTGGTTACGGATGGGTCGATTATGCCCATTCAACCTCAAATTGGTCCGCAAGTCAACGTGGCTTAAAGTTATCACCGAACAAACTATATGTCGGGGATGGTAAGAATGGTTGGAAGTTAGTAACTACAGATATGGGTAATCCAGCAGGCTTACCCAAACATATGGTCTACGANCTGAAAAANCTATTCACCCCTGGAGACTACCGGTTACGAATTACAACGAATGCCGCTATCTACTGGGATCAGATTGTTATCGGCAATCATCAGGAGACAAAACCGATTCAACAGAGATCTACTCCGACAGAAGCGGAGCTAATATGGCGCGGTTATCCGCAACACACCTCAATTAACGAAACATTTGCATTCCGTTACCACTACGACCAATTGAATACTGAGGCCCCTTGGGGCACTCATTCTGGCTCCTACACTCGTTTAGGCCCAGTTAATGAGCTCGTCCAGCATAGCGATAATAAATTTGTTATTATGCGACATGGAGATGAGCTTAGCGTGAATTTTTCTGAATCATTGTTCCCTCAAATCGAGAAAGGCAAAAAACGTTCGTTCCTCCTACATGCTGTTGGCTTCGGCAAAGATATGGACTTTCACTCTGCGAATTCTCTAAGTGTTGGTCCCTTGCCATTTCACGGCATGTCGTCGTACCCCTATCCTGAAACAGAACATTATCCAAACAACGAAGCAAGTCTCGACTATATTCAGGAATATAATACTAGACATATAAAAGGCTATTACCGATAAAACACCAATGTGTTGATCATGCATGAACTGGTAATTTTATGCTGAAAAGAGTTGCATATAACACCTTATTCTTTTTCGTTGTAAACCTAGTAGGATTGATTATCATATTTGGCATTTTTAGTGGTGGTCTCCCCGATATTGCCGCTTGGAACTTCGAACCAAAACGGCTAACAAAAGTATTTTCCAACAACGGAACTCACCTCCACAATTTTCTTGAGGAAAACAGGGAAATAATAAGTTACGAGGAACTGCCAAAGTCTATGGAGGATGCCCTGATTTCCATTGAGGATCAGAGGTATTTTTCCCACTGGGGTATCGATATTAGACGTATTTTGGGAGCCCTCGTTGTGAATATCCAATCAATGAGTCCCACAGCGCAGGGAGCCAGTACTATCACCCAACAACTAGCACGCAATGTCTTTGTAGAGGAAGTTGGTAACCAACGAAGTAGTGCCTCATGGCAAGCTCTCGCTTCCACATACGCAAGGAAGATCAGAGAGCAAATAACTTCGATTTATATCGAACGACTTTATACAAAGCAAGAAATTTTAACGATGTATCTCAATAAGGTTTACTTTGGTCACGGTGCACATGGGCTCAAGGCTGCAGCAGAATATTTTTTTGGGAAACACGTCTCTGAATTATCTATTGAGGAGAGTGCTTTATTAGCAGGCATCCTTAAAGCACCGAACGGTTACAGCCCGTTGCGCAAACCAGAACGAGCAATGAAACGACGGAATCAAGTGCTATATAGTATGGTTCAAAACGGTAAACTTTCCCAAAGTTCATATAGGCGACTTCGGGAAACGCCCATAAAAATTCAGATGCATGAAGAGACAAATTCATCTGGATCTGCCCCCTACTTCGTTGAGTACGTTCGCCAACAACTACAAAAGGAACTGGGGAATACTCTTTATCGTGATGGCTATACGATACACACTTCATTGAATTCAAGCATGCAACAAATAGCAGAAAAGTATTATAAACAGGAGGTTAAGAGGGTTGAGAACAATGTGAATCAGTATCTGTCTCGACAAGACTCTTCAGCAGGATTGCCCGACTCTGCCGAAGTCCAGGCTGCATTTATCGCAATGGATCCACAGACCGGCCAAATTCTTGCGTTAATTGGGGGAAAAGATTTTGGCAAAAGTAAATTTAATCGTGCTACTCAAGCCAAGCGGCAACCAGGATCTTCTTTCAAGCCCTTTGTATATACCGCAGCTATAGACAACAATCGTTTTACAACAGAAATCATCGAAGATAATGCGATCACACTTTACGACCAATCTACAGGAAGATTTTGGGATCCGGAAAATTACGATAAAAAGTTTCTCGGACCAATGACGCTAAGAGACGGCTTAAAACAATCACGTAACCTGATTGCCCTGAGGTTAACCGACGATATCGGCCCAAATCTAATACGTAGATATGCACAAAATATGGGAATAAAAACACCAATAAAAGCGATTCCATCTATTGGTATTGGTACCAGCGAAGTAACACTAATCGATATGGTAGCTGCCTATTCGGTATATCCAAATAAAGGAGTCTATGTTGAACCTTACTCCATCACAGCTATAAATGATAAAGAAGGGAATGAATTATTTCGTAAAAAATCAGGTGATAAGCACGAGGTCCTACGGCCTGCAGTAGCTGTTATTGTTACTGATATGATGAGGTCCGTCATGGATGACGTAGGTGGAACTGGAAGAAAGGCGAGGTCACGGTTTGGATTCTCTCCTGCTGCTGCAGGAAAGACAGGTACCACTAACGATTATACAGACGCATGGTTCATTGGATTCACCCCTCATTTAGTCGCAGGCGTATGGGTAGGAATAGACAACCCGAGTTTGCGCCTTTGGCCAAGGCAGGCAGGTTCATCAGCGGCTCTACCTATGTGGGCATTGTTTATGAAAGAGGTATACAACGAAATACCAGAATATCGAAATTTATCAAAAGCAAATTTCGATTATCCCGAAGCACTAGTAACGGAGTTATCTATATGCCACGAATCCTTCAAATTAGCCACTAGATTCTGTCCAAATAAAAGAAAAGATCTGTTTATAAAAAACGAATCACAACCGAGACCCTGTCCCTTACATGGTGGACAGAATAAATCTCCCGCAGGGTCAGTACAGCGTTTTTAAATCCACTAATCTAATTTTTGACTCGTTGGTGCCCTTCTCTGTTTTTTCAAATTAAAATCATCGATACTTGTCTTGGCAGTCTCAACTTTACCTTCCAATACTGTAATTTCAGCTTTTAGCTCTCCTATTTCCCTCTCAACCATTTCAATAGTACAATTTTCAACTTTAAAACTTTCTTCGGATTGACCAATTTCTGATTGAGTATTATCTACCAGAGGTCTCAATATCGCTACGACATTGAGATAATCAATAATTACCCAAGCGAGGATTACCGCTGCACCAACAGCTATCGTAACATAAACCCAGATCATGAACACCTCATTCTATAGAAACACTTTGCATAATCTTTGTGATCTTAGCCGCAAACGTTGGTTCCATAAAACCCATTATTTTACCCATCTGTTGCGGCTTAAGCATTTTCATTAAGGTCGCCACACTAGTATCATTTAAAACCGATGATTCCTGAAGAATTTCAGCTGCACGCTGCGCCTTGATTTTTTCATAAAACTTTGCCAAGCCTTCCATTCTTTCTCGGTTCTGACGAACACTAACGGTATCGGCAGTCAAACCCAGTTGTAGTTTCTCACGTTGGAGGCTGTCCTTCTCTGATTCAAGCATCATGATTTTTTGAGCAAGACTCTCCTGATGCACTTCCGCCTGCTTAGTCAACCTCTTATAATCAGCCGTATACTGTTCCATCTGGGCGGCTAATTCCGAAAACTTGTCCTCCTTAACTTTATAATCTGTAAAAACGTCAGTAGAGTCAGATTTTCCAAGGACAAAATCTCGTAGTTCTTCAGGTGTATTTAAAGTTTGCGTAAAAAACAACATAGCTACTAATGCGGCGGCAAACGATAAAAACATACCGATTATAAGTAATAAACTCAGAATATACTTCATCTTTTATTTTCCAATAATGTCGACCATTTCAATTCATAAAATGAAAAAAATGTAGATCAAGCCACCGATTATTCCAGCCGAAAGGCCGCGCTCTATAATCATACTATCGGACTCTATCACAGTTTGCTTTATTGAATTTCCACCGCCTAACAGTGGCATCTGTCTATCTGGAACTTGATCATGTCCATAAGCTCTAATACGACGTTCCCAACGAACTACACCTTGATTATCCTGAAACCGCAACAACATATCGACAAATGCCTCACGCTTAGCTTCTGAACCAAAAAGATTTAACCAACGAGTAGTTTTTGAATAGTTTACTCGAGACGAAACCAACCGATAAGAAACAGTAGAAAAAACAATTCCATTATCAGGCGGACGGACGACAATCTTGTATCCACGATTACGCAATTCGCCACTGATTACATCCTCAACCACCCAATTAGAATCGTTTTCGCCTTCCGGCTTGAGAAAAATTGGGATTTTTGTCAGTAAAGGTATTCCGTGCATCTGTGCTTCTAAGCCATCTCTGACAGTATTAGCGAATAATTGTAGGTCTGTTGGAAAATATTCATTGCGACTCTTAGTGACTCCTTGACCCCAAGTCGCTGAGATAGTGGGAGATCCTGGTATGTTCACTGCATTGATTCGATCTAATGGATATGCAAAAGATTTCCATATAAATGGTCCAGGTCTCTGGGCAACAAGGTTAAGCGTAACGTCAATCNCCTGAAGTGGATCGAGGACTTTTACGTTATCGATTAAAATAAAACGACCATCCTCATCCGTTTCTATTCTGGCACCGTCATGACCAGATTTGATCGTNATATCAGCAAAAGATGGATGTATCCNCAAAAGAAGAGANGATAACGGTATTGAGACATCTCCGTCATTAGTCCATCTGAATTTCATTTCACCCATTTTACCAACAGTAAGTACATCACCAAGAGCAGATATCCGTGGTAAAGGATCNACTCGGATCTGTTTATCCGCTAAAAAAACATCCGGATAACCCTCTATATCTACGATAGCTTTAATCTGCAAATCTCCTGAGAAATCAGGGAGTACATATACGCCATGCGAAAGTTCAGGGGCTTCCTCGGTTAAAGCCGACTCCTTAAAACCAACTACAGCCTCATTAGCCGCCCTCAATTGATCCGGAAGAATCCATTTAACANCGTTTAATTGAAGGCCATATTGNTCACTACTGTCNACACTGAACTGTAGATTAGCTTGCTCACCTTGATAAACTACNCTGGGTTCGATTGTCCAATTGGGAAGTTTTAAACTGTCCACAGACCAAATAAAGTTGGTTTTATGCGCAATTTGCATAGATCCTGTGGATAACAATTCAAAATCCCACTCGATTTTATCTACTCTTTCGGTTACNATCCCATAAATTTTCAAAGTGTCCACAGATTCTCGTACAGGAGGGTTTTCTCTATAGTTGATAATCATATTTTCACGATTGAATATGACTTCACCGAGATTAGACTTTAATGAATCGATTTTAAAGCTTTTGCTATTTCGGGATTGTATACGAGTTTCAATAACGGCTTCCCCATCGCCCGAAAAATACTTCAAGACAACTAAGACTTTCTGGTCTACTCCATCTCCAATTACAACAGGACTACCTGAGCTAACGATTAGAGTTGAACGAGCGGAAACTGAACTAACCGAGATAAAACAGCAGTACAATGTTATACAGAGACAGAGCTTAATCGACGCTAAATAGGACAACTATTTCACTCCAAGAGATGAAGATGTTTTATTTGCAGTAAACTCTTTTTAAACTGGCACTTATGTAAATCCTACGCTAATGGATAGGAGTAATCCTGTCAAGTCAAAAACCCGTATATCGACGTCCTTAAGCCAGTATGTCAAAGAGCCGAATAACTTGACGAAAAGGCAATTCACAAACTACGTTCTTTGGTAGAAGCTAAACCAGAACAATGAATCCTAAACAAAAACCGCAAGTGTATAATATTCTCATATTCACCCTCTTTTCTCTGATCATAATACCCATGATCATTCCATGGAGTATAGCGTTAAAATATCACATTGAAAAAACCTCCACAGTACGGAGTAGAATCGAATTAAAAATTACTACATTCTTTCGACTTTTCGGATTCTGTTTTTTCCTCAATAAAGATCAATTCTCTATCAGATTTTTATTAGCGGGTTATCTTTTAAAACCCATAAATGGAAGTAGAAAACGAAAAGAGAGGGTTATCACGCCAGGATCCAATAACGAATATCGGGATAGTTACGACGCCAAAAAATCATACAAATCGACAAATAATCACCAAAATGGTAATAATGAAGATTCACTTATTAGAAAAAATTCAGAGAAACGAAACCAATCAATATGGGAACAACTGTCTCTATTTAAGTCTCCAATAATTAAGTTTTTGCGAGCCGTACCGCGAATTCTCAGTTTCCGTCAAATTGAGATAACTGGTTGTTGGGGACTAAACAACCCAATGCTGACTGGGATCTTCTATGGTTTTCAACAGGCTTTATCATCATTCCCAATTGATAGTTTTAAGATAAAGATCACTCCATCATTTCATCCAAT
>NZPK01000111.1 GCA_002693325.1 Gemmatimonadota bacterium
CTAAAATAGATTATATTTAGAATCAAAAAAGTGGCAAATTACACCCTTTTTTGTACCCATACTCGTAAATCGTTGTCTCACAATACAGATACTTGGAATCATAATCCACGTGTCGGAGGTTCAAGTCCCTCCACCGCTCCCAAAAAGAAAAACCGCTATTATCTTAGGATATGTGCGGTCTCTATTTGTCCTACCCTTTTACATAAGAATATAATCAGATAAACAAACATAAATTCAGAAATCAACTTCTACTACAATAGCGAAAATACAATTCAAAAATTGGAATTATCCGACGAAATTCCTTCTAATACGTAAGCAGGGATTTTTTCTTTCTTACCTTTTACCTCGACTTCTTGTCGCTCTCCTACTATAGCATGTTTTTGAACCAAATTATAGGTTGCTTCGGATAGCATTATACCTTGCTTTGGAGCCGAACTCTCCAGACGTTGTCCAATATTTACGTTGTCTCCTATCATAGCGTACTCCAATCTATGACGTTCGCACCCCAAGCTTCCCAATATCACTTCACCACTATTTATGCCAATACGACACTGTATCTCCTCAAAAGAATCAAGGTTAAATTTCTTAAGCTCATCACACATTTTCCAAGCAGCCATAATCGCATTTTTAGCATCCGTCTCTACGTTTCCAGAATCAAAACGAGCAACGATCGCATCGCCTATAAACTTGTCGATGATCGCATCGTGTTTTGAAAGAACTTCAACCATCAGGTCAAAATAGGTATTTAACAATTTAACAATTTTGCGAGCGGAGAATTTTTCACATTTTGGCGAAAAATCACATATGTCTGAAAATAAAACTGAAATAAATTTGGATTCCCCCTTCTTAACATCCCCATCGCCATCAATCATATTATTGACTGCGCGGATAGTATCAGCCGCAACGAATTTTGCGATCGTTTCTTGCTCTTTTTTTATCTTAGCATTATTTATAGCGATATCAACCGATGCTTTCAGGTCATTTTTTTGAAATGGCTTGGTCAGATAAGCCGATACGCCTAAAATCTCTCCTTTTTTCTGGTCTAATTCTGTCGCTCTAGTCGTTATCATGATAATCGGAATATCTTTGTAGGACTCATGATCACGTATTTCTGTGCAGAATTCCCATCCGTTTAATACGGGCATATCGTAATCGGAGGTAATTATGTCTGGTCGAAGACGTTCGACCGCTTTGTATCCCTCAAATCCATTTTCTGCAGTTTCAACATGATAATCCAGCTCTTTAAACATACTCGAAATCAATTCTCTGATAGTCGGGCTATCGTCAACGACTAAAGCTTTCAAACGCCTACCTCTTGGAGGTAGAGGAAAGCTATCTTGTATCTTTTTTAAATTCCGAGGTGAAGCATATGGGGAAAGTATAACATCGCAAGCCTCAGCCTTTATGATGCTCTCTATTTGATCTACATTGCGACCAGAATAGGCTATCATAACGGGAATATCCTTAAGACGATCCAATTCTTTCGCTTTTTTTATGAAATCAATAGAACTCATCCCCGACAAACTGTAATCAGAGATAATAAAGTCGGGGACCTCTGGGACCGTGTCGGCTAATACCTCCTCCGCCGAGGCTAAAACTCTTAATTCATAGCCTAACTTCTTCAACGCGAAGGTAAACTCTTCCTGTGGTGTCCCACTAATTAAGACCGCTTGTTTCGGCAAGGCGAATGCACGCTTGAACAAAGAATACATTCCTGCATCGGAGAAGGGCGCTTTTAGGATTGTATTTGCGCCGTTTGTTATACTCAGTTGTTCATCATTTAAGTCACTGGGAGCGTATACTGCAATGAATAAATCCTGAAGCGCCTTCTGTTGTCTTATTTGATAAATGATATCGCGATATTCCCCAGATAGAAAATTATGCTCAACGAGGAAAAGGCCGTAGTTGCCATTTTGCAGCTCTTTTANAATGGAACCACCNTGATTAAAAAGCGTAGTCGCAGCNCCATTTTTTTCNCAGACTTCAGCTAAACGANTAGCAATTGCTCCAATCGTCGATGCTAACAGAACTTTTTTGCTCATATTATACAGGTGTTAAACCGGTAAAAAATTTCTAATCGATTGGTCGAACAACGTGCGCCGTCCATCCCAACCCCTTATATTCTCGATAACCTTGAGTTTTTGAAGAACCTATTATATACTTTTTATTGTTTGCTGAAAAAATTCCAGATGCAGATTCTCCTGTCTCCAGTTTTAGATTTTCAATTGGAAGTTCCACAATTTGTCCTATACCAAAATTTTCGTGATCCGTCGTAGCGATCACTTTCTGTTCCTCATTAACATAAAAAGCCGCGCCACCTTCAACGACTTCTCCTTCAATCCTAGGGAGACATCCATCCAAAATAGGCCCTGCAATGTTTTCCCAATCAAAAAAGATTCCTAGTACTCCAAGGACTTTTCCTTCTCGTTGACCATTTTCTAAAATACCTCCGCAATATATCAAAGAAGTCTCTTCATTTTCCAAATCACTATTGCACACATCTTGAACGCCATATTCAACAGAACGTGAGATTTGCATACCCTGTCTGAACCATGACTGCTCAGATACATTTGCTCGTTTGAGCTTATCTCGGTTTTCTGCTTTTGAATTGGCGACTATACGACCATTTGCATCAGCAATAACAAGATCGCGGTACATCGTATACGATGCATTAATTATCCCTAAACGTTTAGCCGCTTGCTCAAATTTTTCTTCAGACTGATTCTGAAGTGCTTCCCAGCAGGCAAAATCCGTTGACCACCATCTTACATCAGCAGCCCTTTCAAACAGATTACGATCTATTAGATCTATTGCTTGCTTGCTGAAATTTTCCAAGGCCATCAGATTCTGATGAAGCATGTCCGAAGACATCTCGGAAAGTAACTCTTCCATCTTTCCGGTTGTAGAGTTTCCGGTGGTGGTAATCTGATCAAAAATAGGAATAAAACTTGTACCGGCTTTACCAAGATCCGTAGCCAAGATAATACCATTAATTGATATTAATTGGATATCTCCTTTATTTCTCTGAATTTCTTGATAAGTCTGCTTGTTCGTATCTGGAATGAGTTTCGAATTCATCAATTCCTGTGGTGAAATACCGTAATCCTCATTTTCCGAGGAACGCTCAAACATTGCTGATTCCGGCAAAACGAGGTGACTTATCCAATCCAGGCCCTTATACTCATCAAAACCTTCGCTTTTATGAGAAACAATCAGAGAGCGATTTCCAGAAACTACCGCTGTAGAAACATGTGTTTCTCCTACGTTTTTTAAATTTCTATGACGGCGTGGTAAATCAGCGATTTCTCCGCTAGGAATAAAATTCTCGTCACTTGAACAAATTACTTTACCTTCCTTGTTCGTAAAAAATGAAAACCAGTTATCTTGGATCTCTCCTACATCAGAAACCGGTAGATAGTCATTCAGGATAATTTGCGACTCTCCCTGAAAATCAAATAATACACCCATTGTCCCAATAGCCTCGCCTTGTTCGTCCCCCTCAGCTCGGAGCGCAGTCGAGTAAATTAGCGAGTCAGTATTTTCTAGTTTCGATTTCGAAATATCCTGAACGAAGTACTCTGTTCCATCTTTTGTTTGGAGCGCTTTTTGAAACCACTCTTCTTCCGAAACATCCATTCCAAGGACTTCTTTACGTCTATCTGAATTAGAATTAGCTATGATTTTTCCATCTAAATCTGTTATTACCAAATCACGATACAGAGTATATGAATTGCGAATATCCTCCAACCTTGTGAATGCAAGATTCACTGCATCAATTAAGTCTTTGTTACTGGTTTCTGTATTCTTTTCTTTCGATTCTTTTGAACTTTTTTGTTTATTAGCAAGTGTTATACACTGCCAAAATGCTTCTTCTAAGGCCCACCACCTGACGTCACAAGTCCGTTCGAGTAAATTTCGTTCAATCATGTCAATTTTAATCATCGCCGTAGACTGTGAGATTGACTGCGAAGAAGTTTCTTTCGCTCTATAGAGCTGATCGAAGAAAACTGTTGTGATAGTTATGAGACTATTGGAAAAAAATTCTACTTTCTCCATCAGATCATTAATTTGCTTTTGTTTTTGAGGATCATCACTTACTTCCAATGCTTTACACTTTCCCTGATTACATATCGGGAATATCTCCTGGAGATGGCTTACAATCATGTCATAAGCTGCTCTGTGCTCATATGTAATTATTGGATTGTAAATGTTGAATCTGATATCTTGAGTAGTGGTCATAATTTAATATCCTTAATAGTACTTTTTGATAAGAGATCTATATTTTCATTGAGGTTGAGTATCTTAGAAGGTTCAAGAATTATGGTGAATGAATCTTCTCTACGGACGACATATTTGTAAAAGGGGTGTATCATATTAGAGGGTACAGATTGAAGCTCTTCCTTTTCCACACGAATGACATCCGCAATAGAATCCACATGGATACCGATATTGTCTGGCGCAGTCTCCATTTTAAGATCTGAATCAGCAACTTCACTCAATTCAGAATTATTCTTAAAAATGAAAATCCTAGATTCATCGGCCGGCAAAACGCGATCNCCACCAAAGGCCAATCCCGTATTAATTACTGTAACGACTTTACCCCGCAAGTTTATCAGCCCATCAATCACGTCCGGAGCTCCTCTAACTGGATGAAAGGTAAATGATCTTCCGATCTCCAGTATGCAAGGAATAGGNACTGCCATTATCGCATCCCCTAACCGGAAAGTCGAATAAAGCATGAGTTTANTCCTCCACCAAAAACTGATCGACCGCTCTAAGAATAGTCTCTTTATTTGTTTTCATAGCATAACCATCAAATCCCGCAGCAATAGCTTTTTCTTGATTTTCTTCTTCCGTGAATGAGGTTAAAGCTATCACAGGGACATGTTCTAGCTTTACATTCGACTTGATATTCTTAACAAGTTCGTAACCATCCATTATTGGCATTACAATATCAGAAACCACCAAATTGTAGTATTGTGGCCTTTCGAGCAGAAGTTCAAGGGCTTCCTGGCCATTATTTGCCAGCGTAACTCTAAATCCGACAGACTCGAAATAAGTTTTCTCGAGATCGCGGAAGAACGGCGTGTCATCGACCACTAACAAGCGATCTTTTTCGGGGCGACCTTCGAATTCACTTCGACCAAATCGATCAGGCGCGACTTGCTCAGCTAAGCTAAACAGATCTACGAGGAACGTAAGCTTTTCACGAATAGTGGTTATACCTAGAATTGCCTTCTGGTTTATTGGCGGCGTATCGAGATTCAATCTCATGTGCACTGATTCTTCAATCGTCGAGGCTACGATACCAACTTCGAAATCTTTTATCTTAGGAGTTATTATGTAGTATGTTTTTATGTTATCAGGAAGAGGTTGCAATTTCAAATATTTGTCCAAATAAATGAGTAAGATGTTTTTTCCTTCAATGTTTATNAAATGATTTTCAGAAACTTTCTGAATTTCATTTTTCTCTATCTGCTCTACTTTAAAAACAAGAGATAATGGAATTGCCAATTGCTCTTCAGGCGAATAACGAAAAACCAAGAGATCTTGTTGCTCCTGCATGTCAATTAATTGTATTTCGGCGAGGGATTTATGAGGTTGCACATCGCTCTCAATATCATGAATATGCAACTTATTACTTTGGCATATACCATTAGCACTCAAGACCATTGCAACATCGCTATCTCCAAGTATCGAACTGCCTGCGTAAAAAGTAAGCTTGCTCAGGACCTGGGGCAGCGGCTTAACTACAATTTCCTCAGTGTGATCAATCGAATCNATTAGTAAACCAAAGAGGTTATTACCTGAATGCAGAACAAGAAAGAGCCGTTCANTTTTCGGATTNGACTCAACTTCAGGAGTTNCNCTATCTACGGCTACACCTGTTATCTCTTTCATGCTAAGAATCGGAATTATATTATCTCTCAGACGATATACCTCCTGATCCCGAATAGTCTCTATTTGTATCTCATCTTCCGGACGCACTAAAATAACTTCCTTAAGTTCGGAATGAGGTACTGCGAAGCGGTCCCCACCAATTCGAACGATCAGNGAAGACATTATGGTGAGAGTTGTCGGTAAATGTATAATCACCTTAGTTCCCGTTCCGACTTTGGTCTCTAAATCAATAGCACCTCCGAGTTTTTCAAACGTCGACTTAACTACATCCATACCCACACCTCGACCAGACAAACTAGTAACCTCGTCAGCCGTCGAAAGTCCAGGATGAAAAATAAGCTTCGCTGCCTCATTTTCTCCCATCTTATCAGCTTCAGCCTGAGATATACAATTATTAGCAATAGCCTTCGCTTTTACTTTATCTCCATCAATCCCCTTGCCGTCGTCCTCAACAGTGATTACGACCTGTCCACCTTCATGGCGAGCCAATAAAGAGATTGTCCCCACCCGATTTTTACCNTTAGTAACTCTTTCTTCAGGTAATTCAAGACCGTGGTCAGCGCAATTTCGTATTAAATGGGTGAGTGGATCCGATAAAGACTCAATTATACTTCTGTCCAGCTCAGTATCTTCGCCCTTGATATCGAGATTAATTGGCTTGTCAAGCTGTCGTGAAAGATCTCTTACTATCCTATTGAATTTGGTAAACGTACCACCAATTGGCTGCATTCTTGTTTGCAAAACAAGCTGCTGTAGNTCAGAGATCATATGTGCCATTGCAACGAGTGTGGATTTATCTTCCGTATTCGAAAATTGCTGCAATAATTGATTCCTGCCNAGTACGATTTCTCCTGTCAGCTCCATAAGTTTGTTAAGCAGATCAACCTTCACCCGAATAGTCTCGTTTTGCGAGATATTCTTGTCGGTTATTTTTTCTGCTACTGCTTGTTTATTTGTCTCACTTTGATCTACCGATCTTTTAGGCTTTTTCTCCTGTATTTCCTGCGCTTTCTGCGCTTGCTCTTCTTTAATTTCTACGAAATCATCTTCAATCTTTTTCTCTTGAGATTCTGTCTCTTCAGTAACCAAAGAAGTGGNTTGCGATTGGTTAGACGATATAAGACTCTCCACCGCTTTAAGCTCAAGACAAACACTNTCTATATCAGTGCTATTGCCTAAATCTGCAGACTCGTGCATAGATTTTAGTATGTCACAAGCAGAATAAAATGGCCCAATCATATTCTCATTATATTCCAGATCGCCCTCACGTATCTTCATAAGAATATCTTCAAAAACGTGGGATAGCTCAGATACGTTAGTCAATCCAAAAAAACCACCACCACCTTTGATTGTATGGACAGCCCGAAAAAGTACATTGACAATATCTTGAGTGAAGCCCTTTTCAAGCTCTGCTAACCCCTCTTCGAGCTCCTCAAGTTTCTCTCCCATCTCAATAGAAAAACTCTTAAGGACTTCGTCGTCTGCATTCATAAACGGAAAGATCCAATAAAAAGAGGAAATGCTACATTATCGATTTGAAAACTTTAACTATTACTCTCCACAAGGTAATGTGGAATATTCAACGCCAGTGCTTCATATTGTAGGTTGTGCTCTCAATCAAAAACTCCTACCAACAGTATAAAAAACCTTCTCATCGCAAAAAATCAAAGTTTCCCTTATATCTTACTAGTATCGGCACTCAAGAGCAGATCTTAACTGTTATAAAAATATCGCCGAAAACGTAGATTTGTTAATGATCAGTGTTAGTCTGACTCTGCAGATTACAGCTACCGAGTATCCCTGACAGACAATATTTTCTACTCAGCATACACTCTTACTTTATTGCTTATCCAGTAGTTTAAATGACTTTAATTTGGGATCTCAGTTCGTAG
>NZPK01000112.1 GCA_002693325.1 Gemmatimonadota bacterium
TTCGTCCTAATGCGATTAAATAGCGACCCCATATAGAACGATTTAAAAAAATTGCTGCAATGATTCCAATCGTAACGACTATCAGAAAAGGAGTGGGTATTTCTATGATTCCCGCCAATGATATTTTACCAATAGCCAATGCACGAAGATTTTCATATTGAGAACCAAATCCCTGGATTTGATCGCTTGTTAACCAACGTGCAAGACCCCGATAAAAAAGTAGGCCGCAGAGAGTAACAACGAAGGGCTGTAGGCCTAATCGAGTAATTAGCAATCCATGAATTAATCCTATGGACAGAGATAGGAGGATTACTGCTGAAAATGCTGTTATCGCGCTATATCCAGTATTAAGAAGCATCGGAAGTATACAGCCAACTAGTCCAATAACTGCTCCGAGTGAAAGATCAATTCCGCCTGTGATAATTACAAAAGCGACTCCGACACTTATAATTCCAAATAATGAGGTCCAACGAATAATATTTTGGAGGTTGTAGGCACTGACAAATTTTGGTTCGAATATCCAACTAAAAAGGAATATTGCAAGAAGTAGGCTCGTGATACCTGCGATTTTTTTCATATTAGACTGCCCTTCCCGTAGCTAATTCCAAGATAGCTTTTTCGCTAATGTTGTCCTTATTGAGTTGACCTGAAATATTGCCATCATACATGACAACTACTCGATCTGCCACGCCAATTAGCTCTTCTAACTCACTTGAAGCGAATAGGATCGTCAAACCCTGATTGACAAGAGATCTCATTATATGATATATGTCCTGTTTGGCGCCAACGTCTACGCCTCGGGTGGGTTCGTCAAGCAATAACAATTTTGGATTTGTTGCTAGCCATTTTGCTATCGCTACTTTTTGTTGGTTTCCCCCAGACAAGAGGCTTGTTATTTGATTAATGCCTGTCGCACGGATGGAGAATTGATCTATTGCTTGTTTTGCACAGGAAAACTCCTGCTCGAAATTAATCAGTGANCNNAGGAAGTTCCACTTTCTTAAACTGGAGAGGCTAATGTTTTGACAAATATTCATTCCTAAAATAAGGCCTTGTTTTTTCCTGTCCTCCGGTACCATAGCTACTCCGGCNTTAATGGCAGATTCTGGTGTATCGAATANGGTTTCTTGTTGGTTAATGAATATTTTCCCCGAGGTTGGTGGAGAAATACCGAATAATGTTTGGAGAAATTCTGTCCTTCCAGCTCCAATTAATCCAGCTATTCCAACNATCTCGTGTCGGTTGACTGTAAGGTTTATTTTTTTTGTTGGGTGTGCTTTAGAAACAAGGTTTTCGACTCGNAGGATTTCGTNGCCGACTTCACGTTGGGCGAGTGGATAATATTGATCCATGGATCGTCCAACCATTGCNGAGACCATTTTTNCCCGAGTAATCTGGTTGCCTTCCAGTANTCCGGTGTTCTGGCCGTCCCGCAGCACAAGAGCACGGTCTGATATTCTAGTTATCTCGCTCAGCCGGTGAGAAATATAGATTATTGAAACGCCATCACTACGGAGTTCATCAATAACTTTAAAAAGTCTTTCAGATTCGTCATTTGAAAGACTTGATGTGGGTTCGTCCATTATAATGATTTGAGCATTGGTNGATAACGCTTTTGCAATTTCTACCAATTGTCTGTGGCCAATTGAAAGCTGAGAAAGAGCAGTCCGGGGATCAATATTCAGTCCAATACGACAGAGCCAGGTTTTTGCTTGATCATTTAGTTTGCGCTTGTCTATTAAACCANACGAGTGAGGTTCTCGGCCTAGATATATATTTTCTGCAACTGTTAAGTTGTCACAAAGGTTTAACTCTTGATGAATAAGGGCGATCCCTAATTTTANTGCTTCTTTAGGCGATTGGATGCTAACNCGTTTGTTATTGATCTCTATGTATCCTGCGCTGGGGCGTTGAATNCCNGCCAAAATCTTCATTAAAGTACTTTTTCCGGCTCCGTTTTCACCAAGAACGGCCAAAACTTCTCCCACATTAAGGGTTAAACTCACATTACNTAGAGCTTGGACTCCGGGGAAAAATTTCGAAATACCGCTAGCAGCGAGTATTTGCATTAATTGGTTTTTCCGGTCAAGTCTTTTAAGTTACTCCAAAACTTCTCAACATTGTCGTGAGTAATTTTTCTGGCGGGGATATCTAAATAGCCTTCTGGGGGTAANACAGACTGATCGCCTCGTGCCAAACCTGCTAAAATACGTACGGATTCGTAACCATATTGGTANGGATTTTGTACAACGGTACCATATATATGACCATCCATGATACCTTGTAGGGTTTCATCTTCTTCATCGAAAGCAATAATTTTGATTTGGTTGATTTTCCCTGCTTCTTTAATCGCTTTAAGCGCCATGGGGGGGTTGTAGGCAAAAAGCCCGATCACTCCATCTAATTGTGGATATTTAGCGATTGCATCTTCTACTTGAGANTTAGCCTTAGCATAGTCAAATTGGTCGGTTNGTGTATNTATAATCGTNTACTTGTCATTTGAGATAGGAGCGTCATTTGGATCTCTACGTGTGGGTTGAAAAGAGCGATTCATTAATTCATCAATCACACCTTGACGGCGTTGTTGTGCATTTAGCTGTTCTAGTCGCCCAACAAAAATCATCAGATTTCCCCCATCAGGGAGTGCTTCTTTAACGAGTTTTCCACATTCGCGACCAGCTGAATAATTATCAATTCCAATAAAACAAAGTCTATTGCTATTTGGGGCGTCAGAATCNTGGGTNATTAGAAATGTATTTGCAGCAGCCTCATTTAAAAGGTCGGTCTGATTTTCGGGATCGATAGGACTTACAGCGATTCCATCAATACCGCGGGCTAGTAAAGTCTGGATAATGCGCTTCTGGTCGCTTACTCCTTCTGCGGGCATATGTACTTCGGTCTGAACGGAAAATTCTTTTGCAGCATGCTCAACGCCTTTTGAAGCAATCACCCAAAATGATCCGACTCCATTTGTAACAAAACCTAACTGTTCAGATTGTTGTTCGTTGGAGCAACCTATTAAGGAAATNAGGACAGTAAGAATCAGACATTTCAATTTCATGGTGGCTATGCCCTCGTTATGGGGTTGGTGTGACCGATTACACGACTTAGTTTAACAATATATTGCCCAAGCATGGTAAAAAAAAGAAATTATAAAGGAGCCTATTATGGTTTTTGCTGGTTTTTTATTGATTTTTCTGTCATGTTTTTGTCAAAATTCCGTGGAGGCTAGCGTGGAACAAGAACAGTATGCGGTCACAAAAGATGGATTTTCTGTTGTGCGTTATACATTAGTGAATGAGAATGGTGCGAAGATCCGTATTTTAAATTATGGTGGCATTGTTTCAGAACTCTGGATGCCGGATCGTAATGGGGAATTGGGGGATGTAGTATTGGGCTTTGATAGATTTGACCAATACGAGGATGAGAATCCGTATTTTGGCTGCATAACAGGTCGCGTGGCGAATCGGATTGCTTTTGGACGATTTCAATTGGACGGGGTAAAATACGAATTAGCGGTCAATAATGGACCGAATCACCTCCATGGTGGGTTGAAGGGATTCGACAAAGTCATCTGGGACGCTGAAGTAATTACNCGCAGTGAGGGAGTAGCGCTACGTTTATCTTACACGAGCCCCGACGGAGAAGAAGGCTATCCCGGGAACCTGAATGTAAGGGTTACCTACATTCTTTCTCCAGAAAATAATTTCATAATAGAATATGAAGCGGAAACGGATCGACCCACACCAATAAACCTCACAAATCATTCATATTTTAACCTGGCCGGTGATGGAGACATTCTGGGTCATATTCTTACGTTAAAGGCCCGATATTTTACCGAGCCGGACCATACCCTGATTCCCACGGGAAGGTTGCTTCCTGTTTCGGGTAGTTCGTTGGACTTTACAAAACCCGCGAGTGTGGGGGGCCGAATAGCGCAAGTAGATATTGGAGGTTACGATCACAATTATGTTTTGGACAATGGAGGAAGGGATGAACCGGGTTTAGCTGCAGAGCTATATGATCCTGAGAGTGGTAGAGTTATGACTGTCTATACTACCGAACCGGGCGTTCAATTATACTCGGGTATTCATTTGGATGGTCTGAAAGGGAAACACGGGGCTGTTTACAATCGTTATGACGGTTTGTGTCTTGAGACACAACATTTCCCAGATTCTATAAACCAAAGTGGATTCCCAAGTATTGTCTTACGACCTGGCGAAAAATTTCGTTCGGTGACATCACATAATTTTACTACGAGGTAGATGAAAAATGACGCCGGAACAACGCTACCTTTTTGACATTCAGGGTTTTTTACTTTTGTCTGGAGCTCTTAATGATGACGAAGTTGATTCTGCGCGTGCCGCAGCCGAAAAATATTCTCGATCGGAATCTTTACCTATCGGTTTTTCCGTTGAAGGTCGATTACATAAGCATGGATTTGCGTTTGATCCTTCCTTGCAGAGTCTAACTATGCACCCATCATATTGGCCAATAATTCTCGAACTAACAAATGGTAAGCCGCGATTAGTAAGTGGCACTTTGCAGATTAGTCGACATGATCTACAGGATGAGGCAACACGGCTACATTGTGCTCGCGAGGACTGGGGGTGGGATAGTAGCCGTTTCGAAGTTAAGGACGGACGAATTTTTACGGACCATATAGTAGTTTTCCCTTACTTGACGGATGTTCACCCAGGCGATGGGGGTGTAGTCGTTTTACCAGGATCCCATAAAGCAGAATTTGAAAGACCTCCCGAATTATTTCATGGGGGAATACTAGGAGATGGTCCATTGTCTGATGGTTTACTCAACGTTACGCCTAAAGCTGGAGACGTTCTTATTATTTCCGAATCTCTAACGCATGGTGCTCTGCCTTGGGTGCCCGATAATAGAGAAAGAATTATTCTGGTATTGCGTTATAGGCCTCAGACNGTTTCCGCTGCAGAATTACCAGAAGAGATTTTGCTTCGATTAAGTCCCGAAGTTCTTGAGTTAGTATCTTATGCTGGTCCAAATGAAAAGAAAAAGATTATTGAAAACTGGCCAAAGAAATGAAAAGATATGTCTAATTATGCTTTGGGGATAGTAGGTGCAGGAGGGATNGCTCGTGCGCATGTCGAAGCGATACGTCAGATTGACAAAGCGGACTTAATTGCCATCTGTGACATATCTTTAGATCGAGCTCAGGAATTCGCGACTGATGAAGGAGTAAATAATTACTATGATACTNTAGCAGATATGGTGTCTAAGCATGTTTTTGACTTAGTAATAATTTGCACATGGGGCGTTACTCATTGTGAGATTGGTGTTGAGTTAGCAAAGTCTAAACGGGTCAGGGCAATTTTATGTGAAAAACCATTTACACAGACTGCTGAACAAGCGGAGGAATTGGTTTCGTGTGCTAATTATGAGGATGTGTTGGTGGCGGAAGCTTTCAAGTTTCGTCACCATTCAATGCACATTAAGGCCCAGCAGTTAATTGCTTCTGGAGCTATTGGGAAGGTTTTGGGAGTTCGTAGTACGTTTTGCACTAACGTTGATCTAACAGGAAGACGTCCGGAATTGAATTGGCGGTTTAACGAAGCGCAGGGTGGTGGATCCATTTATGATTTGGCTTGCTACAATATTCACCATGCCCGTTCTATTTTTGGTCGGGAGCCTAAATTAGTCTTTTCTTCTCAGGTCTGTGGTATAGAAGTNGATGATGCAGCNTCTATAATATTGGTTTTTGATGGTGGCCAGACGGCACAGATTACAGTTGGTTTNGATGCCTGGGCCTCTCAGTATGCTGAAGTGTCNGGAGACGAGGGTATGCTGTTTATGGATCAGGCATGGAATAACGAGAACCGTGCAGTTCAACTTATACTTCGTAATAATCAGGGAGAACATCGTTTTGATTTTCCTCCTCAGTTTCAGTTTGTTTCTCAGTTAGATCATATGTTTTCCTGTCTTAGTGGAGAACGTACGCATCGCATACCGGCCGAACATAGTGTTAAACAAATGCGTGTAATGGACGCAGTAAAAAAATCTATGGATACGGGAAAGGTCATTTCCCTGTGATTAATGGTGTGAATTTGATGATTTAGTTTAAGAGTCTTGAGATTGATATCTAAACAACTTAGCAGGATAGATTATGAATAAACCTATAGGTCGGATAGATGGAAAAGTAGCTATAGTTACTGGTGGCGCATCGGGAATAGGAGAGGAAACTGCCGTACGTTTTGCCGAGGAAGGAGGGGTAGTTTGTGTTGGTGATATTGACGAAGAAAATGGACTTCGTGTCGTTGAACGCATTTCGGAGTTAGGCGGCCGAGCCGAATTCATCAAAACAGATGTCTCTGAATCTCTACAGATAAAGAATTTAATCCAAAAAACCGAAGAGAAATTCGGCCGGTTAGATATATTGCATAATAACGCCATATGGTTTAGGCATGGATCAGCACTTGACCTCGAGGAAGACGACTGGGATAAAACGTTGGATTCTGGTCTAAAATCTTCGTATCTATCCGCAAAATACGGGATACCNGTTATGCGGAAGAATGGTGGTGGAGCAATCGTGAATACGGCATCCGTTCACTCGTTNGTTAGCTTTGAAACGTGCACAGCCTACGATGCTGCCAAGGCTGGATTGTTAGGGTTGACACGAACCTTGGCGATAGATTTNGGACCTGAGATACGTGTCAATGCGGTTTTGCCAGGTGCAATTTTAACTCCATTATGGGATAACCTTGAAGTTCCAGACGATGAACGGCAAAGATATGCCGNACTTGTTCCAGCTAAACGCCTTGGTTTGGGTCGGGATGTCGCCAATGCTGTTTTGTATCTTGCCTCAGACGAAGCATCTTTTGTTACGGGCACCTCATTAGTTGTAGATGGCGGTTTACTGTGTAGGACAGATTAGAGGAATTAAAATAATGTTAGACAAAATTCAGTTGGAACAATTCAGTCGGGATGGCTATACGGTGTACCCTAATTATCTTTCTAGTGCGACGGTGCAATCTCTCCTAGAAAAAGTGGAACAGATTACGGCTGGAAACACTTTGGAAAATCATGATTCGGACCGAATGGAAATGGAACCGGACCAGTTGAACAAAGGAACGGCTGTTCGCCGGTTGTACGAACCCTGTACTTATTACGAGATATTTAAAGACTTATCTGAAGACTCTCGGCTACTTGATTGTGTAGAGCAACTGTTTGGTCCTAATCTATTATTTCATTATTCCAAACTGAATATGAAGCCTTCTTCTATCGGCTCAAAAGTAGAATGGCATCAGGATCTATCTTATTATCCACTGACTAATACAGATTCATTAGCTGTTTTGTTTTATTTAGACGATACCTCTGAAGAAAATGGTGCATTACAATTGCTCCCAGGTCATCANTGTGATCCATTATTAAACCATAGGGGTGATCATGGATTTTTCCAGGGAAGGCTTACCGAACGACTTGATTTAGATAGGTCNGAAGTTGCTATCGGATCGGCCGGAACAGCTGTTTTTATGCACGGTATGACGCCACATGCTTCAGCCCCTAATGTTTCCTCTAAGCCACGGCGCACACTCATCTTAAGTTATAGAGCCGCAGATGCATTTCCATTGTATTTTGGATCAATGACCGTGAAAGGCGAGAAATATGTGCGTTTGGTTCGCGGTGAACTTTCCTCAGAGGCACGATTTGACAGGGATGTTTTTCCGATACCGTTGTATCGAGAAGATTCAGCTTCACTTTATGAACTTCAGGCACAGTCTCGTGGGTAAAAATTCAATAGAGTGATGATTACGAATATTTTCTGATGGACAAAAGTTTGTATGGGTCAGTAGACATGAGAAATTTTGTATAGTTTTAAAAATAATCTTTGATATGGATATTTTCTATGGATAATCTTTTAGAAAAGCTTAGTGATCGGGAGATACGATTTTTTATTAAAAACGGATTTATTGTAAAAAGAAAAATACTCGATCCTGAATTTTGTGCTATTGCGAGAGATAGGCTCTGGGCTGGTAATACCTCGGAATTTTTAAAACGTTATGAGCCCGAGACCTGGATTAATGGTATACCAAGAGTGGATCGAATCAGTACGCCAGATGGAATGAATGATCGTAGTCAAGAGTTTTCTTGGCGTTTGCGGGAATTGTCTGGCGACGAGGATATGATCAAATTGCTTCCGCTGAGAGTGTTTCCTTGGTTCGAACAACTCCTTGGTGANAATGAGGTGGTCGAGCCTGAAGTGACATCGTCTGCTAGTAATCCGGATCTAAGGGGATCCCGTTTGAGAGGTTGGCCGGTTTGGGGCGGTAAGGAATTACGTGGAATATACTGTGTGCTTCCAGAAAAGCGTGTTTCTTCCTCTCCTTCATTGCGCGTATCTGCACTTGCCGGTGCTCATATTGATCCTGAACCCGTTCATTTAGTCGTTAGTGGTTATATTGATNGTGTACCGAAAAATGGTGGGGGTATTGCAGTCTTTCCCGGAAGCCACCGGTTTCTTCACGATGCAGATCCGGAATCTGCTGATATTGCGCGTCATTCNATCCTTCATCCCCCACACTCTGNANCTGGCGCTGCCGAGTTTGTATTACNGCAGCCGAAGGGCTTGAAAAATTCGTTAAAGGATATTNAACCGTATGAATTTTTTGGTGANGAGGGAGATGTAATATTGTGGCACGGTCGCATATTTCATTCTGCTACAGCGAATTACAGCGATCCTCCACAAATTCGCCAGATGATTACTTATGATGCTTACAAAAAATCGGTTTATAATAGAGTCTTTGAAGGTCGCTATAAAAAAGGGGTAAAACCATCTCCTCCTCCCAGTATAAGAAGGGATCATGGAATGGAATTAGGTCCTGCTGTTGATCCACCTANACGGCGCCCTGAAGNTACTGGTCTCTGGGACGATTGGAGTGAATCAGTTCGTCGTGTCGCGGCCACAATTTCTGAGGCGTGAATAAGATAATGTCCAAATTACGTTCNATGAAATACACATCGGTAACAGCCTCGCAGGCGGTGAAATGGCAGGGCCTGGTTCGATCANAATTGATCAATTTACTGAAAATAGAAGATCAGATTTATGATGAAAATGTTAGATCTTTCCAACCTGAAATAGTTTCGTCGAGAGAAAATGCGAAGTATAGATCTAAAGAAATAAAAATTAATGCTACGTCCAAAAGACAGATTGAAATAATTGTAACGGTTCCATCAAACTATGTCCGTCCATGNCCAGCCGTAGTGGCCATCGCCGGACATGGTGGAGACAGACACACCAGCTATACGAAAGAAAGTTATCACAGATGTGCTCATATTCTTGCTGAGCAGGGNTATGTGACTATCTCTACGGGAGTTAGTCAGCATGNTGTTAGAGAGTCAGGNCGCACCTTGATGGGAGAGAGGTTGTGGGATTTAATTCGCTGTGTCGATTTTTTGGAATCTATGAAAGAAGTTGATAACGGAAGAATTGGTTGTATCGGTAATTCATTGGGTGGAGAAATGGTTATGTGGTTGGCGGGTATAGATTTACGAATGAGTGCNGCAGTGAGCTCCAGTTTTTTGACTTTCATGAACCAAATGGAAGACAATCACTGTATGTGCTGGAAATTCCATGGTCTGCGAGAAATTGTCGATTTCCCAGATATATATTCTTTGATTGCTCCACGTCCGTTACTTTGTCAAAATGGTTTACGGGAGCCACTATCTCAATTTCCCGTTCATCTTGCTCGTGAGGCAAAAAAAGAAATCGAGGTTATTTATCAGGATTTAGGTGCAGGTGGAAATTTCGAATTTATTGCCCATGAAGGAGGGCATGAAGTGCATTTATCGAGTTTATTGTCATTTCTTCATAAGCACTTATCGCAGNATTAAATTTATAATTGTTTACTACTATTNTGAAGAGATCTGTTCTTTTTTTTCTGGAGTTTGCCANAAAAAAAGATCCGTAACATTTTCAACTTCTGGNAAAATCTTATCAAATGTTAATTTATTTGGTGTAGAAAAAAAATGTAAGTTTGCAAAGTCAACCAATGCAGCAAAATCTTCATTTGAATGATCGTGACCGCCTTCATGAAAAAAAATACCATTATTTTTTCTTGAACCAAAAAAATCGTAGATCTTCCGTGTGGCTAAATGGGTGACACAGGTACCGAGCGGATTTGCCCAATAATCTTGTGATCCCTCGGTGAGAAGAAGGGGGCGCGGCGCGACCAATCCCATGAGGAAATGTTGATCGAAAGGTAATTCTTTTTCATGGTCTGCCCAGCGCCGAAAGTCTTTATGCATCCAGTGTCGCCACCGTTTTTTGTCTGTCAGAGCTTTCAAATTTTCACAATTTGCTCCGAGAGCCAAATATGATCCGGCACCGGCACAACCTGATCCAGCTGGATTAACGATTGCAATCCGCTCGTCTAAGGCTCCTGCTAACAGAGCGGTTTTNCCGTTTCTGGAATGTCCGGATATGATGATTTTATCTGGATCTACATCATCCATTGTTAGAGCGTAGTCCACCAACCGAATGGCGCCCCATGCCCAGGCTGAAATAGATCCCCAAGAATATCGACCAGGCTCTACAATGTCGTAACATTTACGGGCGCGTCCTACAATAGGTCGACCCATTTCCATTTNTTCCAATTGGCTGTTATCAAAAGAGATAACTTTNAAGCCGTTGTCGGTTGCGATTTTACATGTGTTGTTTCCTACGTAAATTAGGGTAGGAAATCTTTTGGNCGAAATTGTTTTGTTGAAATTGTTATTTTTATTGGAAGGACTTGGATTTGTTACTCTGAAGTCCATGAAGAAATTGGTGTCTGAGCGATCATATTTGGGGATGAAAACCATGCGGTANTTCTGGGTATGGTTGCCATGAGGGTCTATATTTTTTTCTAAACAGTTGATAGAGATATTTTCTGGGGCTCCNGGTAGGGAACCATATTGCAGATCTATCATCATATGTCGAATTTCCAACCTGCGCTGATCCCATTCTTTTAATGTAGAAACCCTCTGCCCATTGAGCAGAACGAATGGGTCTGGTAGAGTTTTAATTAAGCGCATAAGAAACCTTTGTAAGAAATTATTTTCAATATAAAGACTAATTTGTTTTTACCATGGATCTACGTTAGCTAGTTTTCTCCCTAGTGGGGTTAGACGGGCTTTCCTAGNGTACGTNGTTATTCCAAATTCTCTTTTAATTAGTGTAGAAATTTCCTCAATACTCCAAATATGTTTGCATGATTTACGTTGTGTTATCAAAATTTCCGGTAATTGATCCAATTCATGTTTAGACAGAACCGGTTCAAATCTCGGTTTGGGTATGTCAATAATAGCCTTTTTGATAAGTTCCTCTGAGTGAGGTGAATCTCGGCTCGGTTCTAAATCTGTTGCTAAAGCGTATTGTCTTGANATCTGTAAANTNTTGGGGTCTATAATCTGNCCCCATGAATTGGGTACGTAGTTNACATGCCGACCAGATTGAATGCGGATGAGATCGGGTATAAGATCGTATGTTTTTACTGAATCTGCAGTAACTATGACCAAATCTGATTCATGTTGTTTTCGAAGCCAATTTTCTAAGAGTCCTTCGGGAAGTCCTAATATTTTTGCAATTTCCGATCTTGGTGTTTGAACAAGGGGATGNTCACTTTGTCTGAATGGTGTTTTTGCTGGATTCATAGTGATATACTGACAAAGTCGCGGAAGATTACTGCAATTTCTGCTATTACCATGTGGAAGGCCNCTGTGCCAAATTATNAAGTCACCTGCAGATGCGGGGATATTTCGTATTTCCATTCCTTTGGTGTCTGGACGTCGAGCAGGACGGTCTGAAGGCTGATTTTTTGCCCATGCCTCTAATTGTTTGTGAAAACCAGGAACGCATTGAAATCCCCCTTGGTCTTCTGCAGTATCGGAGAGGACTAATAGACCTTGTACGTGAAAGGATAAAGGGAGTTGCTTGGAATCTATGTCCCAATGAATAGTGCCGTTATGATCCCATCGATCGCTAGTAGGCGGATTCATATTTGCTCTATCTTGAGAGACCGATAGTTTTTCTGTCCCCCATATATCGCTAAAAATCATGTGTAGATTCGGGTGTTGTCGTGTCTCCCAAAACGCCTGGTGGTGATTCATATTGATTATACCACCGGGATACATGGGAGCCTTATACCAGTCAGCTGGTTCGTCCATACGTTTACCGATAAAATCTTCTATAGTGTTGACCACATTACGCAACAAGAGTTCGGGAATTACATTGGATATCACCAAATAGCCATTTTCCGACCAAAAATCTTTTTGTGTTGTAGAAAGGGCTTGCATGAAAAAAACTCCTTAATTATTCGGATACTGATTCATTTCTAATTAATATAAATGTCGAATCAATATTTTAGGAAATATTTTACTTTTACTTACACAGGCATCTAATCCACACGCTTTATTTCTATACGTTGTTTTTATGTTAAGCCCGTATTAGTTATAATATCGGGAAAGCTTAATTTTATAATTCAAAATGTAATTAAGGAGAAAATATTATGGCTATCATTCCGACAATTAGCTCTGGAGTTGCAGGTCCTTTAGGCGCTATTCATTTACCTCGATTATGGTCTAAATTACGATTAAGCGGGGCTGGACATTTGCCTGCCGATTATCCTGAATGTGGTGCGGGTTTTGATCAAATGGTTTTGGATGGGCTAGGAATCGATCGAGATGTAGCTGTGGCGTATGTTAAAGAAAACAAAGCTTCTTATAATGAGTTTGAAGAATGGATAATTGCGCAACGAGGTGGATCAATCCCTCAAGAAGAGATCGAGGCTTCCAACCAAGCGATAAGAGGCTATAACCACGACGACGAAACTCGATCTGAAATTTTGAACGCAGCTGGAAAACAGGATGATGGATCTATTCTCGACGCTGTAAATTTGAATAACTTAGACGATTGGACGGAACTACATAATACTCTTTCGTAGTTACGAAAGAAAATTTGTCGACCAGTGATGCTTGAAAAGAATATTTTTGGACTTCAATTAGCCGAAAAACTGTTACTCGATCTTTTCGGCTAATTGAATCTAACTTCGGATCCTAGCTTTATATTCCTTTCACTATTTAGGCATTTAAAAGCTTCTTTTTCGTCTCGTCCGTCAGCCGGATATTAGGTGCTGCCATTTCAGGCAATAAAACACTCGGGTCACTTTCGATAGAAGTTAATGGGTGTAGCAACGTCAGGGAAGGATTAGATGAGTAGTCTTTGTCTGCTCTAGGTTCATTAAACCAAGAAGGTGAGAATTCCAAGATGCGTTTTTGACGAGGGGTTAGTAATGGGTCGTTTGTGTCGTATCCGGCGTCACCATGGTGCATACCATAAGGAACGTATTTGTAAAATAACGTGCGACGCTCATTATTACCTGCCCATGGAATTGTTCCGTGTTTCAATTTTTCGGTAAACAAAATACAATCACCAGCCTTGGCTTCTACACGATGAATAGAGAGGTCTTTATCCCAATCAGGTAATACTGATGTCCATTCAGTATTACACCAATTTCGTCTCCAGTCGCCTTTGATGTTTGTAAGCTTTTCCTCATTTGTTGGCTTGTGCGTGCCGGGTACACATCCAAAACCTCCATCATTTGTTTCGACGGATTTAAGTTCGTATACACAAGTGATATGAAAGTTTCGAGGTCCTCCATGAAGACTTCCGCCTACGTCAGGGCCATCACCAGGTTTACGGCCTGGTTTATAGTGTATGTTGTCATGGTCTAACCGAAATAGAGGGCGAAGGTTTTCAGGAACATGTGCTGGAATATGTCCCCAAGAGGGATCGCTCAGAATTTCTTCGATGATGGGCATCATCGTTTGGTTGTCGATTAAATCCATATACGCTTTGCTCCAGAACCTCCTGCCTGAGTAGGTATTCCCATGTCGGTCAGTTGTCATTTTTTTAGTGCGCTCACCGATATAAAAACGTTTTTGATTATCGGTGCCTGCTGTTGATAAGGTCAGCTCTTGTTCAAGGACGTGCTGATTATATACTTGATTTAGATCGTTCAATTGCTGTGAGGAAAGAACGTTTGGCACGACAATATAGCCATTTTTGGCAAAGTCGGATCGCATCACTTTGTCCATTTTCATTGTACAAAAGTCCTTCTCAAGTTTTCGATGAAATACTTATACTAAGGTTTGAATTTTGATTATTTAGTTTATTACAGCATAGGACACCGAAAGAAATAAATAGGTTGAATAATCACGCACTCGTTACTTTGCCTGATCAAGTCACTCA
>NZPK01000113.1 GCA_002693325.1 Gemmatimonadota bacterium
CTTGTTGGGCCCTCTGGATGTGGGAAATCGACGACTTTGCGTATGATCGCTGGTCTTGAAGAAATTAGTGGTGGAGAGATTTATATCGATGGGACACTTGTTAATGATATACCGCCCAAAGATAGAGATATTGCGATGGTTTTTCAAAATTATGCTCTTTATCCCCACATGACCGTGTATCAAAATATGGCATTTGGTTTGAAACTTAGAAAATTTCCAAAGTCTGAGATAGATGACCGTGTTTTAGAAGCCGCCGATATATTGGGTATTGAAGATCTGTTGGAGCGTAAGCCAAAAGCCTTGTCAGGCGGGCAACGGCAACGTGTAGCGGTTGGGCGAGCTATAGTAAGGAAACCTAAAGTGTTTTTGTTTGATGAACCATTATCTAATTTGGATGCAAAACTTCGTGTTCAGATGAGGGCTGAGATCAGCAAACTCCACAAAAGACTTGAGGCCACTATGGTCTATGTTACTCATGACCAAGTAGAGGCTATGACTATGGGCGATCGTATTGTGGTAATGCGCGATGCCCAGATCCAACAAATAGATGCTCCATTAAAATTATACAATGATCCTGTTAACCAATTTGTAGCAGGTTTTATTGGAAGTCCTTCAATGAACTTTGTTCGAGGAAAAATTATTTCGGAGGGAGAACAGATTATTTTTGACGAAGGGAAAGTACAGATTCCATTGTCAAATAGTCAGAGTGAAAAACTCTCTTCACNTTTGGGTTCGGAGGTGCTNTGGGGAATTCGTCCAGAAGATATTTATGACCCTGATACGATAGGTNGTGATGTTGCGACGGTCGAAATAAATGCAAAGGTTGAAGTTGTCGAGCCTATGGGCAACGAAGTGTTTTTAAATCTTACCACAGGAACTACTCCTTTTGTTGCTCGAGTCGATCCACTATCGATGCCTCAAGTAGATCAGAAGATNAAACTTGCAGTCGACATTGATAAGGCACATTTCTTTGATGCTGACAGTGAAACAAAGTTAACATAGAGTAATTTCGTTGGAAATGATGGACCGCCAATTATTGGCATCTGACTTTTCCCCAGAGCAGCCTCGGGCATGCCGGATCGTTGAGTATTGGATTCAGACTGAGAGATTACCACATGCTNTTCTATTGTGTGGTCCTCCTGGAATTGGGAAACGTAATTTTTCTGTTCAACTTGCTTCTGCTTTGTTATGTCAAAATGAATTTACAGTGCCTTGTAGTGTATGTTCCTCCTGCCGGAAAGTGAATAGTTTTTCTCATCCTGATTTGAAATTTCTTCTTCCCTCTATAGTTGGTAAATCTAATCGATCTACCGAAAGCCGAGAAGGATTCAACCATTTACAAGAATATTTTAATGAAAAATCATGTGATCATTCGGGCATTTCGATTAAACAGGTTCGTGAATTACAAGACGAGATGGCCTATACTTCATACGAGAATGGTCGGAAAGTAGCGATATTNTTTGAATCGGAATTAATGCATCATGCTGCTGCAAATTCTTTATTAAAGATTTTGGAAGAACCCTCTCAAAATAGTATTTTNATTGTTGTNACTTCTTACCCAGACAGATTGTTGNCAACCATATTGTCGCGTTGTCACCGTCTGACCCTTAAACCCTTAAATAAAAANGATATGAGGCATAGGNTTCATGGCTT
Organism: Gemmatimonadota bacterium; assembly: GCA_002693325.1. Classification (GTDB taxonomy): domain Bacteria; phylum Latescibacterota; class UBA2968; order UBA8231; family UBA8231. Next base: position 1,654 of record NZPK01000113.1, read on the forward strand.
AAAATTTGATGAAGAATTGCTAGAACTTGGTATACGATTGGGACAAGGTAGTATCTCTAGGACCAGGGAAATTATGGATGGAGGCCTAAACGAAATTCGTAAGATTGTCGAGAGATTTATAAAGTCTGGCCTTTTACATCGAGATGAAATGTTTTGGGGGACAGTTGACCAAATAGGTAAGGAAAAGAGTAGAGACCAGCAGGTAAAGTTTCTGGAAGTCTGTGCATATTATTTGAGAGATTTATTCCTAATCAAGAACCAACAAAGTGATTTGATAGTTATGGTTGATAGAAAAAAATATCTGAATTCATTGATAAATTATTGGGATGAAGATCAAATAGAAATTGGTATTCGATCATTAGATCAAGCTAAGGAATCGATACAACGTAATGTTGGCTTCGACTTAGTATTGATCGATTTTTGGCGATTCCTTCGCCATTTGGGGGCGACCAAATGAGGCCAACACGGTTCATGGAATTTGGTCACCGTCCACGTAAGAGATTCGGTCAGCATTTTTTAAATGACCAGAAGGTTATTCAAANTATTTTGGAGTCTGTTCAGCCAACAATTGACGATACCCTAATCGAGGTNGGACCGGGGCGTGGAGCTTTGACTGGTAAGCTATTAGAGCGATTTTCTAAGTTGTGGGCAATTGAAATCGATCGTGACCTAGTATCTTTTNTACGCAAAGCTTTTGCGAAATATCAATTAAATATTGTGGAAGATGATGTATTAAGAATGGACTGGCATGCGTTGTTAGAGAAAGCGGGTGGGAAAAAAATCTATATGGTGGCNAACCTTCCGTATAATATAACCGGACCTTTTTTATTTAAATTGTTGGACCAGGCAGAGTTTGTTGATCATGCTGTCCTCATGTTGCAAAGAGAGGTTGCTCAGCGGTTAGTTGCTGTTCCTGGAGGAAAAAGTTATGGACGAATTTCCGTTTTACTTGGGGTGAGAACGAAGGTTGANCAGGTTCTTGACGTAAGTCGTCGCGCATTTACTCCCCAGCCCCGTGTAGATTCTTCTGTTTTAAAATTAAGTTTTTATGATCTTCCAAAGTTTGATATCACTGATTACCCTATTTTTAACACTGTCGTAAAATCTGCCTTTGGGCAACGTAGAAAAATGTTGCGAAATTCCCTTCGTGGTTTGATCGGAAAAGATATAGGCCGATCCCTTTTGCTCTGGGAAGAAATTTCTGGAATTGATTTTGACCGGCGTCCTGAACAATTAGAAATAGAGGAATTTGTCTGTTTGGGAAATGCCTTGTCTTCACTACGAGAAAATTAGAAATGGGCAGGGCATCTATTTTTCTGGTCTTCTTGTTTTTTCATCCTGTTATTTCGCAACAATATAGTCTTAATTTCAGCAATTCNAGCACTCGTACTCAGTGGCGTCATCGTCTGCCGAGTTGGCAGTACCGTGTACCGGTTAGATTGTCTTCTGGGGAAGATTCTAATTCTGAATTGAGTATTTCTAGCAATGCTAGTTTAGGNTTTACATTGGATAATCGAAATGGGAAAAAGAGTTGGCAAGATAATGCCTCTATTGGATCAACAATAAATTATCCAATTCTTGGTCCAAAAGCGACTATTGGAATAGGAGCAAATATGTCGTTACGTAGTGCTACGTTGCAAAAACAGAAGCTAAGAAATCAAACGTTTAATTTTCGTTTTATGTACAAACCCTTTGATGATGGTAGATTTANCAATTTGACTATTAATGTGACGCCTGGATTAATAACAAAAACGCGAGATAGTCGAGCCAATTTAGATAGNACTATTACTGAGAAGGGGATACAATACAATGCTTCATTAAGAGTGTCACCTGATTTGAAANTCAGGGATAAAAAGCTTGGAAATTCTCTTTCTTTTACTAAACGGGATAATACTTTAAAAAACAATAAAGATCGAAGCGAAGGATTTAGCTCTAGCGTAAATTATACCTTTCCCGGCAAGGTCAGAGTAAGTACAAATTTTTCTGAGTCNCGATCAGAGCTTGGTGTAACTCGATCTGTTGTAACAGATTCCAAGGAAGCTACGGATGGATTTGTCAAAAGAGATACTAGTGTTTCAGCAGAAATTTCTGAGAGTCGTAGTAAGAATTTCTCAAGTAGCATAGATTTTGACGTAGGACGTTTTAAGTTCAAAAACAATGTTTCCTTGGGTAANTCTACTCGTACAAATACAGCTAGTGCTCAACAGGATTTAGGTAATCGATATTTTGGCACAGACCGTGAAAGTAATAGATGGAATTGGCAGTCAGAATTGTCAGGAAAAGTAGTCCAGTCTGTTGTAGTTAACTCGAAAATACGTATCGAGAATTCGGACCAGCGAAATTTGGGTGTCCAAGTTTTAGATGTTAGTCGTTGCGCTAATCACTTTGTCATTTCAGAGGATAATGTTTGCCGTGACCCTAGCTCGGATCTGAGAAATGATCGCTTGTTTATTAATACTTCGTTAACCTGGACAATCAACGACCATAATTCTATTCGAATGACTACTTGGGCTGATTTGAAGCAATCGAAAAATCCAGGTGCATCAGATCAGGATCGGGATACTTTTAGTAATAGCTTTTCAATCCGTTATGATGGAACATTAGCTCAGGAGTCACGTTTTAACGTAGAGGTTCGCACTTCTTTTTTGCATAGAGTTAATCTGGCAGCTTCTCGTTCTGCATCTAATTCGAGAAATCGCGATATAGTTTTAGACGCTGGAACCAACTATGAAAGGCTGGATATTCGTTTTTCTCATAGTTTCAGTATCTCAGCAAAACGAACTATTTTTGACTTTGATCGCCAGATTAATCGACGAAATTCCTCGCGGGAAAGTAATATTCGTAGAGGTTGGAGTATGAATCACACTTTGAATCGTAAGCTAATGGGTTTTTTGCGTCTAAATGGACGTTACACGTATTCTGCCGATGATTTCGGGACATTGATTGTTGAGCACGGATCTCAAATTGTTGAAGAAGACAATAACCGTCACAGTATCGGTATTGGATTATCTTATGCCCCAGCGCCAACATTTTCGCTGTCTACCAATTACAGTTTTTTGTTAGATCGTCGCTGGGATCACGAATATATAAATGCCCAAGAGTTAAGAATTCAGGATTTAGCACGTCGTAACAAAAATCGGTNGATAAGTATGAATATGAATTACAATCCTGAAGATAGCCCAAATAAATTAACGTTACGCGGTAGTCGTTCTCGACAGCGTAGTGGGACGTTTAACTCGTTTAATGCCACCTATTCACGTGCGTTGTAGCTTGTGGTATATGTGCTATATTTAAGAAGTAGTGATTGCTTTAATGATAGCAAAGGAGATTGTTCTTTATGCCGCCGATGCCCAAGTCTGAAAAAATTTGGTACAATGGTGAACTAGTCGACTGGGATGATGCCAAACTTCATGTTCTTTCTCATGTTGTTCACTATGGTTCGAGTGTTTTTGAAGGAATTCGATGTTATGAAACAAAACATGGTCCAGCTGTATATCGTTTACGAGAGCATGTCGAACGTTTATTTGCATCTGCAAAAATCTACCGTATGCAGTTAGATTATACTGTCGATGACGTTTGCGAGGCGATATTAACCACGATCCGTGTCAATAATCTTAATGCTTGTTATATACGTCCCGTTGTATTTCGGGGATACGGTTCCTTAGGTGTAGATCCACTNACTTGTCCTGTCGAGTTTGTTATTGCAGTATGGGAATGGGGTCAGTATTTAGGTGATGAGGCTTTGAGAAAAGGAGTCTCTGTGTGTACTTCATCGTGGAATCGAGTGGCGCCTAATACACTTCCTTTCTTAGCTAAAGCTGGTGGGAATTATTTGAACTCTCAGCTTGTTAGAATGGAAGCAAATGTCAATGGTTATGATGAAGGGATTGTGCTGGGACCGGATGGATTAGTTAGTGAAGGTAGTGGAGAAAATCTTTTCTTGNTTCGTAAAGGAACTATATACACGCCTGCATCGCATCATTCTATTTTAACTGGCATTACACGTGATACGGTTATTACGTTGGCACAAAACCTTGGTTATNATGTTAATGAATGTGGGATTCCACGNGAAATGATTTACATAGTTGATGAGCTGTTTTTTACAGGAACGGCTGCTGAGATCACACCAATTCGCGCAGTGGATAAAATTACAATTGGCTTGGGTGAGCGTGGGCAAATCACCGAACAATTACAGAAGGAATTTTTTGACATTATCAATGGTGAAAAGGGCGATGAGCACGGTTGGCTGACGTCGGTTTAGGTGAAAAATCTTGGAGACAGAACATGAAAGAGANAATCAGAAAAAAATATCAAATACTAAGTCGAAACTTTAATGACATGTNAATTCCTTTTANTTACTTATTCTTTTTGTCTTGGCTCCACATTGNGATTATTAGCTTNTATTCNTGCGGAGATGAAGAAACTAAACTTGATCAACAAAACATGGCGTCGGAGGAGAGTGGTCAGTCTACCTGGGACAAGGTGCAAGACATACTGGTCAATACTAAAGATATCGTTGTATTAGATGGGGTCCAGCGGGTGGCCTCCAAACAGGAAAATAGTTTTACCGGAGATTTGGGTGATTGGATGGTTCGCCATATGTTGTCTGATCCACAGAATCTCAACCCCTATACTTCAAATGACGCAGGATCCTCACAGGTTCTCCGTCATATTTTCGAAACTTTATTGTATGCGGAAAACGAGCCTCCCTATGAGTTAAAAGGTAAGTTAGCTATTTCATATCCTAAGGTTTCCAATGACAAATTAAGTTATACGTTTAATTTGCGTGAAAATATAAAATTTGCTGATGGGAAAGTTCTTACGGNTCAAGATGTTCTCTTTAGTATGAAAGTTATTTTAAATCCGCGTGTCTTAGCTCCACATTTGCGCAATTATTACTCTGCTATTCGTGATGTTGAAATAAGTGGCGATTACGAAATAACATTTCACTGNCACGAACCATATTTTTTGAATGATGTTTCTTTAGGATCTTTTGAAATTATACCACGTCATTTTTACGACAAAGAGAAACTATTGGATGACGTGCCGATAAGTTCACTTATTGATGGTTCATGGTCTTCAGGGCCGCACAAAACTCTTATTGAACGCTTTGCGGATCAGTTTAATCAAAATTTCAACAGAAAACTAATGGGATCAGGAGCATATGTAATAGAAGATCTTGACCGTGACTTTGTTACAATGCAGAAAATTGTGTTGACGAGAAATAAAAACTATTGGGGGCTTGAAAATAAAGACCTACCGGCACCCGGTTATTTAGATAAAATTGTTTTCAAAATTATCAATAATACTGACGCCGCGTTCATAGAATTGACAAATGGCAATCTTGATTTTCATAGCCTTCGTCCACTTGAATTTAAAGAAAAGAGTTGGTCAAAGGATTTTAACGATCGTTTCTTAAAAGCTGTGAAATATTCTAATGGATATACCTACATTGGGTGGAACAATACTGATCCTTTGTTTGAAGACGTAAGAGTTCGTCAAGCCATGACGCATCTCACTGACCGAGAGGGGATGGTGGCTAATCTTCTTTTTGGTTTGGCAGAGACTGTGGAAGGACCTATAAGTAATTTCCGTCAAGAGTATAATCATGATCTTGAGCCATATGGTTACGATGTTGATCGTGCTCTTGAACTTCTTGAAGAAGCTGGTTGGAATGACANTAATAACGATGGTGTTTTGGATAAANGAATAGACGATGAACTTGTATCTTTTGAATTTGAAATACTGATCAATTCCGGCAATCAGATTAGGAAAGATGTAGCTCTTTCCCTCCAAGCTGAGTTATCTGAGATCGGAATTGATTGTCAAGTGNGCGAATTAGATTGGTCTATATTTCTTCAAAGGATAAAGAACAAANATTTTTCAGCGATGATCCTTGGATGGGGAAGTTCAGTCGTATTTGCTCCTGATTTGTATCAGGTATGGCACTCTTCGCAAGCTGAAGATCAAGGCTCAAATGCTATAAGTTTTAAAAACTCCGAAGCAGATAGAATATTGGAGGCTTATAGGAAAGAATTTGATGAAAATAGTCGAATAGAAATGTATGGAAGATTACAAGAAATAATTCATATGCAACAACCTTATACATTTTTGTGGAAATCACGATCAGCGCAGGCGTATAGCCGTCGATTTTCGGGAGTAAACTGGTATCCATCTGGTGCGGATTTNCTCGAATGGTGGGTTGATAAAGAAGATCAACTTTACCATTAATATGNAAACATATGACTATTTTAACTAAGTCGTATCTAAGATGGTGTGTTTATCCGTTACTACAGAACAGCTGGGCTCGAAGTGCTTCTTTAGTATTTATAATCATTTTTGTTTCTTTATTAGCATCTTATAGTTTCAGCCATATAGCTTATGGTGTATTCTCAGTTGTTTGCCTCNTCATCTCTATGGCTCGCTATTTTTTACCTTCCTATTATACCGTGGATCAGCGAGGTCTTACCTGTAAACTTNTGTGGCATAAAACTTTTCATGAGTGGAGCTATTTTGTTCGTATAGAAATTAGATCCCACGGAGTTTTTCTAAGTCCATTTGTTTGTCCCANTCGGTTAGATACGTTTCGAGGNGTTTTCCTTCCTTTTAATAATAATGCAGATTTTCTGTTACCNTTTTTAANATGCCATGTCCAAGTCAAAAAAAAATAGAAATGGTTGGCGGCATGCTTTTNCTCTTGATGTTTCTAATAAGCCATTGACGGANGTTGAGAAGGCCTTAGTTGATCGATTGGCGAAATTTACCGTAGATCGAGGGTTAGGTTTGCCGGCAATGATGCTGTTGGAATCATGTAGGCCATTAAATTTTATTGGTAGTCAGTTAGTAGCTTTTTTTTCCCCATTTCTTTCGCTTATTTTTTCCTCTGAGGAATGCGATAGCGTAGTTCGTTTGCTGGAACGGCGGGAATCAATAGATCATTTAATAGATGCTATTAGTCGTATAGAAAATGAAATGAGTCGGCTTGGATGAGATAAAAGTGATAGTTGCCACGGATTGTGGAAGTACTACGACAAAAGCTATTTTAATCGAAATAGTGGATGGGGAATATCGGCAAACGTATCGTGGGGAAGCTCCGACTACAGTTGAATCTCCCTTTGAAGATGTTACCCGCGGGGTTCTAAATGCAATTCAAGAAATAGAAGAGCTTTCGGGAAGAAAAATTTTAGGAGATGAAGGTATAATTACTCCGGCGGAATATAAATACGGCGTTGACGTTTATATTTCTACAAGTAGTGCTGGTGGTGGATTACAAATGGTTGTGTCTGGGGTTATAGATTCGATGTCGGGTGAAAGCGCACAGCGTTGCGCTTTAGGTGCGGGGGCGATAGTCATGGATGTTTTATGCTCTAATGATGGTCGTTTGCCTCATGAAAAAGTAGAGCGTATCCGTCGGTTAAGGCCTGATATGATTCTATTAGCTGGTGGAACAGATGGCGGTACTGTAAAGCACGTTGTTGAATTGGCTGAATATATAAGTGCTGCGGACCCACAGCCAAGGTTTGGAAGTGATTTTAAATTGCCTGTAATTTTTGCTGGTAATGTAGATGCTAGGTCTGAAGTTAATCGGATTTTGGGTTATAAAACTGCTTTCAAAACGACAGAAAATATCCGACCTATTTTAGAAAAAGAAAATTTAGGGCCAGCACGACAAGTCATACATGATCTTTTTTTAGAGCACGTAATGGCACAGGCACCGGGTTACCCCAAGTTGATGGAATTGACGGACGCGCCGATCATGCCCACTCCTGCTGCGGTTGGTGAAATTATTAAGACTATTTCAAATCAGTCTGAATTAAACGTTGTCGGCGTTGATATTGGAGGAGCTACTACGGACGTGTTCAGTGTTTTTTCTGGAGTATTTAATCGTAGCGTTAGTGCTAATCTAGGTATGTCATATAGTATTTCAAATGTATTGGCGGAATCAGGTTTGTTAAATATTTTGCGTTGGATTCCTTTTGAGGTGGATTCGGCAGATTTGAGAGACCGAATTAAGAATAAAATGATCAGGCCTACTACTGTTCCGCATACGCTTAATGAATTACAAATTGAGCAAGCAGTTGCCCGGGAGGCCCTGAGTTTAGCATTTAATCAGCATTGTCAATTAGCCACCGGCCTAAAAGGCGTTCAAATGAAGCGCACACTTTCAGAGGTCTTCGATCAAAATGAGAAGAGGAACGACCTAATTAGCATGATAGATACAGACTTAATTGTTGGGAGTGGTGGAGTCTTATCGCATGCCCCACGTCGTGAACAGGTAATGGCGATGCTTGTTGATGCTTTTCAACCGGAGGGAGTTACCCGCTTAGCGGTAGACAGCATCTTTATGATGCCCCATTTGGGTGTGTTGTCCAAATTAAACTCGCGAGCTGCGATGGAAGTTTTTGAGCGAGATTGTTTAGTACATTTGGGTACATGTGTGTCTACAGTTGGTACCGCGGATCAAGGTGAATTAAGCCTTCGTTTCAAGTTAAATTTACCCAGTGGTTATGTGGAAAGTGCATTGAAAGTTGGTCAAATACAGTGTTTTCCATTGCAAGAAGATGAGCTGGCGGAAATTGAATTAATACCAACAAAAGCAATGGATATTGGAGGTGGGAAAGGTGAGAAAACTAAAGTATGCGTAAGTGGTGGTGTAGTTGGCCTTATAATAGATGCTCGTGGTCGACCACTAAATAGAGCTTCGGATAAAGAAAAACGAGTAGCACAATTGATTGAGTGGCAAAAAGCAATGTCTCTTTACGAGGTTACCTAGCAATGGCACATTCGTATACACCAGGGCTACGTGTTGCTAAAAATACTACCATACGTCGGGAGAGAAAGTTGCCGTTGTCGGGTAATGTGGTTGTTAATAAAGGTGACAGTGTTACTAGGGATCAAATTGTTGCGAAAACTAACTTGCCGGGAGAAGTTGTTGCTCTGAATTTGGCGAATCGTTTAGGTTGTAGACCAACTGATTTGGATTCTTATATGCGTCATCAAGAAGGCGACCTTGTTCGAGAAGGAGAAAAATTAGCTGAAACTAAACCTCTTATATCTTGGCTAAAAACATCCGTTCTCTCTCCTATTACTGGATTTATCGAGAGTATTTCTATCGTTACGGGCCAGGTTATTTTGCGAAAGTCGCCTCGTCCGGTAGAGGTGCAAGCTTATATCCCGGGGAAAGTTACAGAAATTTTTGAAAATACTGGGATTTCAATTCAGACGCAATGCAGTCTTATACAGGGAATATTTGGTGTGGGTGGAGAGACATGGGGTACACTTACTATAGCAACGAAAAACTCCGGAGAACTTTTAAATAAGTTGCCCGATGATTGTGAAGGTAAGATTATTGTAGCAGGTCGATTGGTAACAGCAGAAATGATTTTGGATGCCAGAGATCGGGGTGCAATGGGCTTGATTGGAGGTGGGATTCGGGATCACGATTTGCGATCTTTACTCGGCTATGACTTGGGAGTTGCCATTACAGGAGATGAGGACATCGGCATTACTTTGGTGCTTACGGAAGGCTTTGGTGAAATTCCTATAGCAAAAAAAACATTTAGTATCCTTGAGTCTTGTTCTGGGAAAGAGGCTTCTATTTCAGGAGCCACTCAAATACGTGCGGGAGTGTTGCGACCGGAAATTATTATTCCTTTTGACAAAGAATGTAAACATTTTGAAGACGCTGTTACTACCTTCAGTCAAGGGATAAAAATTGGAGATTTGATGCGGGTAGTTCGAGTTCCGTTTTTTGGCAAGATAGGCCGTGTTAGTGGGTTGCCATCTGATTTACAACGGGTAGAGTCGGGAGCAGTTGTTCGTGTCTTAGAAGTAGAATTTGATGATGGAGATCGTGCTGTAGTTCCACGAGCTAATGTAGAAATGATTGAGGAGTAATTTTGAACTCTTTTTGGTGGATCTTTTTTCAAGTTTTATGCATTACGATTTTAGAACAACATGCTAAGGCTCTGTCTCCTTTGACAGGCTTCCAGGTATTGGATGCTCCCAACGACGATGGAGGAAGTTTAGTTTGTATTTGGGATACGCCAGACGTGATGCCAACAGGCGCGATATATCAAATATTTATTTCAGATTCGATGGACGGTCCGTTTTTTCTCGTTGGCGAGCAAATGTCTGAGAATGGACTTCAGGTAGACGCTCCAGATCTTTTTGGTTTCCANAATTTTTTTAATAGTGATCAAAGCGGTCAGTTCTATGTTGTCGATAAATTTATTGGACCGCACGGTGATGGTGTGATCGTAAATGGGAAAAAGTATTTCTTNCGCCTCGAATTACATGAAGGTCTTAATTCCACACGCAGCGTTGTTGTATCGGGAACGGCTGGCGAAAATTTTTTTAATTGGGCAAAACTCAATAATTTCGTGATTGCCTCAGTTTTTTCTGTTTTGATTTTGGGATATATCGGTGTGGCTCGTAGAAAGGCTTTATATATCCGTAGAATTGGTGGCTTAGAGGCACTTGATGAGGCATTGGGACGCGCGACAGAGATGGGCAAATCGGTGTTGTTTATTCATGGCTTGAGAGACATGAGTCAGATTTCTACTATTGCAGCCATTAATATTCTCGGAAGAATTGCAGGAAAGACGGCACTTTATGATACGTCTCTTCGGGTTGTTGCTCCTGATCCAGTGGTGATGTCTGTTAGTCAGGAAACGGTGCAAGCCTCATACTTCGAAGCCGGAAGGCCGGACTCTTTTAATCCAGACCAAGTATTTGTAGCGGGAACAGAACAGTTTAGTTATGCTGCTGCGACGGAAGGAATAATGGTTAGAGACCGTCCTGCCGCCCATATCATGATGGGTTATTTCTATGCAGAATCGCTTCTATTGGCAGAGACTGGTGCTACTACTGGAGCTATACAGATTGCGGGGACCGATGCTTTTACCCAATTGCCTTTTTTTGTAACGACCTGTGATTATACTTTATTGGGTGAAGAATTATACGCTGCCAGTGCCTATTTGTCTCGCGAACCAAAACTTCTGGGAAGTTTGAAAGGTCAAGATGTGGGGAAGGCACTGATCATTGCTGTACTCATAATAGGATCTATTTTGTCAACATTTGAAATAATGATATTAAAGCAATTATTCTCGTCTTATTAAGGATTCCTCATGCTATTTTTTAGTCGAACAGTTCCTGTAATTGTCGCTTTTTTATTTGGTATGCTGGGAATCGTCATTTATTATGTTCCACATACTATTGCTCAAAATATTGAACGTGAAATGGCGTTGTGGTTGCGTGTTGTTTTTGCTTTTTCGTACATGTTAGGGCTCTATAGCTTGTTGAATCTCCATTTACAAAGAATTCGTCAACAATCAGCTGGTTGGGGTTATAGTGCAGTTGTATTTTTTGGGTTTTGTATAATGATGTTTTTTGTGATATATAATGGAGGAGAGGGCCCATTCGCGCCTCAGGTTATAGGAACTGCCAGGGAGAACGGATATCAATGGTTATTTGAATATGTCCACGTTGCTTGCTCATCTACTATGTTCTCTATTTTGGCTTTTTTTATCGCTTCTGCGGCNTACAGGACTTTTCGTGCTAGNACTTTTGAAGCGGCTTTGTTACTTTGTGCAGCAATTATAGTGATGCTTGGACGAGTTCCAATTGGATCTTTTATTTCTGAGTATATTCCTCAAGCAGCTGATTGGTTACTCAATGTTCCTAACNTAGCAGCCAAGCGTGGAATTCTTTTGGGTGTTTCTTTAGGTGCAATTGCAACATCTTTACGGATTATTTTTGGTATAGAGAGATCGTATTTAGGTGGAAATTCAGAATGATTAGAATTCTTTATCGGTTAATAGATATAGACNGAAGAATTATTTTTGTTTTTGTGTTTCTTGGTGTTGCCGTACCACTTTTGAAAAGTTGTCCACTTCCAATTAACCCTACGGACCCTGTTCTATCTGTATATCGTGAAATAGAAGGTGTTGCAGANAAAAANGGTGTTGTATTATTGAGTTTTTCATATGGCGCCAGCACGGTACCAGAGATGCAACCAATGGCTAGAGCGATATTGCGTCACTGTTTCAGTCGGGACGTCAAAGTGGTGGCCATTTCATTATGGCCTGAAGCCACGGGTTTGGCTCAGCAAGTAATAGAAGAAACGGCGCGTGAATTTGGTAAAACTTATGGCGTAGATTATGTGTTCACTGGATATAAGCCTGGTAATTATAGTGTGATACTAAATATGGGCCAGAGTATACTAGATGCGTTTCCGGTAGATCACCATGGGACTCCTTTAGAAAATTTGGGATTAACGGAAGATCCGCTGTCCTTAAGAGATTTTGACTTTGTCTTCGATCTAGCCGCTGGTGACTCTATCGAGTTTTGGTGGATACCATATGGTCAAGAAAAATATGGGTTTTCTTTTGGGGGTGGTTGCACAGCAGTGATGGCTCCAGATCTCTTTCCATTTATTCAGTCGGGACAGATGGTTGGCGTATTAGGCGGTTTATCAGGTGCCGCAGAATATGAGTCCATTTTGAAAAAGCCGGGTAAAGCAACTGCTGGAATGAGTGCGCAATCTATGGCGCATTTGATTATTGTTGTCTTCATAATCTTTGGTAACATTGTTTATTTTTTTTCTCGACGCATTTCAAGCTNGGTTGGGAGATAGGCCNTTTTGACGCGAGATAAGTCTATTTTTTTGGTAGTATTGATTTTATTTGTATCAGTAAATATCTCGTTATTGGTCAATGAAGACTTACCGATGGATTGGGAAGGTTTGGGTGTTGTTGTAGCTGCAGGTCTCACTTTGGCTTTGTATAGTTTCTTGTACAAGGATAATCCATTTTTTAAAATGGCAGAAAATCTTTTTGTTGGGGTGGCTGCTGCTTATGTGTTTGGNCAGTATTGGTATCCAACTATTTATGGTGAAATTTGGGTAAGGTTAAGCGGTCTAAGTAAGGGGCCAGGTGTATCTGGAGATGCATGGCTGCTTGCTCCTACGTTGCTTGGCCTCCTTATGCTTACTCGGTTTTCACAACGCTTTAGTTGGCTGAGTAGGTTGTCTTTTGCATTTTTTGTGGGACTTGGCGCTGGCCTAACTATACCGCNTACTATTTCTTCGTTTATTCTTGCTCAGATAGAGGCAACTATACAACCGTTAAGTTGGAGTTTAGCAGGATTTAATCTCTTGGTAATACTTGTAGGAGTGGTGTCTGTTCTTATTTATTTTTTCTTCTCGATGGAACATAAAGGGGCAGTTGGAAAAGTTTCACGATTAGGTATTGCCTTCTTGATGATATCCTTCGGNGCTTCTTTTGGCTATACGATAATGGCTCGATTATCCCTTTTAATTGGGCGCATCTCTTTTTTGATGGATGACTGGCTAAATNTACTTTGATGTTAAGCCAGAAAAATTGAAATGGNAATGTTTTTTCGCGTCATAGCTGCCGGACCTNAGTTTTACTTGTAGAAAGTTGTTTGGATTAACGAAATAGGGAGGAGTTTTAATGAGATGTAGATTGGTANGAGTCTTATCTTGTGTCTTGNTNATCGGGGGTTGTCAAAGTTCGACAATGACAGCAGCTAAACTCTATGAGAAACAGGGAGACGTTTTAAAAGCCAAAGAACNGTGGTTGAATGTATTAGAAGTCGATCCTGACAATATGGAAGCTCATTTCTCTCTGGGAAAAATCTATGGAGGTGAAGGAGAATATGAGAAAATGGTTACGTCCTTCGATATTGCCTCGGGGAGTNAATTTCAAAATGAAATTGATTTGACTCTGGATAGATTGTGGATAAGTCGTTTTAATGACGGTGTACGCTTAATGAATGATGACCCTATTAAGGCTATAGAGATTTTCCGTGATGCTACCGTTATTGACAAAGAAAGGTTAGATGCGTGGCAAAATTTAGCTGTTCTGTATTCTCGATCTGAGAGAGTCGAAGATGCTTTGGAGATTTATGAAATAATAGTCGAACAGAGCCAGGATGTTGACTTAATGGCTCAAATAGGAATTTACCAAATTCAGGAGGAAGCTTTTAGATCGGCGATCGAGACCTTGCATAGGGTAGTTAGTCTTGANTCNCTTCACTTNGAGGGACGGTATAATCTAGCCGTTGCTCAAATAAAAACTGAAGATTTCAATAATGGCGAAAAAAATTTTTTGATGGCTTCGGAAATAGATCCATTGGATAAATCTCCTCAATTTAGTCTTGGTAATCTATATTGGAATCGAAAAGATTATACCAAGGCAGTAACTGCATTTTCCAAAGCTTTTGAGATAGATCCTCAAGACAATGATGCTCTGTACAATTTAGCTATTACCCATCTACTTATGGAGAATGATCAAAGTGCATTACCTCTGTTAAAGTTGTTGACTGAACGTACTCCTGATAATCCGGTAGTATGGCGAGAGCTTGGTAGTATTTATGCTCGGCAGGGAAACATAGAAGATAGCGCAAATGCTTATAAACGTGAGGAAGAAATAAAGAAGTAATATGTTACGTTACATTTTCCATCGGCTTTTTCTTGCTATTCCGACGTTAATAGGTATCTCAGTTATTACTTTTATGATTATGCATTTGGCANCGGGAGACCCCGTAGATCTTTTTTTAGGAGGTGGGGCTGGGGTTGCTTCCAGTGAAGGAATTTCAAGCGATCGGAAATCAGATATTGACAAGGCTAGAGAGGACTTGCGAAGTCAATTAGGCCTAGATAAACCGTTATATCTGCAATATTTAAATTGGTTATCTAACATATTTCTTCGGTTTGAACGATTAGATGATTTTGAGCGTGGTGCTGTCAAAGCAGATATTTTGCTGGCCAAGTTATCTATGGATGAGNTNTCAAAATTACGAACGCTCCAAGTTTTTGACCTTCGAGGTGCTTTTGTTCGTGAGATGCAAGGTATTGATTCGCTTGCCACGGAAAACCTTACAAGTTCTACATTTTGGAAGACCGGAGCATTTTCTTTAGGAAATAATTATGAATACTCGGGACCTGGTATCGAGTTATTTCGGGGTATGGAGTGGAGGGTTGTTACNCTAAATTTCGGAAGATCTTTTAAGGACCAACAACCTGTAATTAAACGAATAATAGAAAGGTTGCCAGTCACGCTCGAGATAAATTTGATAAGCTTCGTTTTAGCCTATTTTATAGGTATACCCTTAGGGTTGGTTTTGGCTGTAAAGCGGAATACAATTATGGATCGAGTAGTTACTACAGGGACATTTATGCTTTGGTCATTGCCGTCTTTTTGGGTTGGGATGCTTTTGATATTGTTTTTTTGTAATAAAGATTTTTTTTACTGGTTCCCTGCGTCAGGCATCCGTTCGCTGCATGTAGATGCTACCTGGAGCACTTGGGATATATTCAAGGATCATACTCACCACATGGTATTACCAGTTATTNCCTCTACGTATTCAAGNTTTGCAGGTATATCGCGTTTTATGCGNACAAGTGTCTTAGATAATCTTCAGCAGGATTACGTCCGAACGGCAGAGGCAAAAGGGCTTGGTCACTATGTTGTTTTATTACGACATGTTGTGCGAAATTCTTTGATACCGATCGTCACTCTTATGGCTAATTTATTACCTGGGATGATTGCAGGCTCGGTTTTTATAGAGACAATTTTTACGATTCCCGGCTTGGGATTACTTTCCTTTCAGTCAGTGATTGTTCGGGATTATCCTATGGCGATGGCTTTATTTTTTATTGGTGGAGGACTTTCTTTGTTGGGTATTCTAATCGCAGATATTTTGTTAAAAATAACTGACCCACGAATAGATTTCTCAAAATCTCAAACATAATTGTGATAAAGTGATAGAAACAAAACAACAAGGTTTTTCTTATCGGAAGATTATTTGGAGACAGTTCAAAATAAATCGACCTGCTTATTATAGCTTATGGCTTATTGNCTTTCTGGTGTTTATTGCGGCAGGCGCTGATCTAATCGCAGGTGATAAACCGTATTATATGAAATACAAAGGTAAACACTATTTCCCCGTATTTAGACAATATGCTGTCAATTTAGGTCTTACGGAATGGCCTTCAGAGTTGAAGAGAAGAAGAAACTTGAAGAAGCTTAAGGTCGATATAGCTATTTATCCCCCTATACCTTATGGTCCTGGCGAGATTCGTTTAGCTGAAAAATATGAGCCTCCCGGTCGAAACCATTGGTTAGGAACCGATAGATTGGGGCGTGACGTTTTATCGGGCTTGATTCATGGATCGCGTTACGCGTTAACTATTGGTTTGGTATCAGTAGGTATCTCAATGATAATCGGTATTATTTTGGGAGCATTAGCAGGTTATTTTGGTGGGAAAATCGATTTGTTTTTGTCTCGAATGTTCGAATTGTGGGCTGCTATCCCAGCTTTCTTTTTAATTTTGACCGCCGCAGCATTTTTTCCCCCGAGTTTATTTTGGATTATGGCTATTATCGGACTTACTAGTTGGGTAGGCATTGCTCGTTTGACACGCTCACAATTTTTACAAGTACGNAATTATGAATATATTTCGGCAGCTAATAGTTTGGGATATTCAAATTTTCGAGTTATGTATCGCCACATTTTACCGAATGCAATAGGACCNATATTGATACCTGCTGCTTTCGGAGTTGCTGGAGCGATTCTTGCTGAATCAGGGTTGAGTTTTCTAGGTGTAGGTGTGCCTGCCGAAACAATCACATGGGGGGCTTTGCTCGCAGGTGCGCGAAGTAACATGGCTGCTTGGTGGCTGGTGGTGATGCCGGGACTTGCAATTTTTGTTACAGTGACACTCTATAATTTGTTGGGTGATGGATTAAGAGATGCCTTTGATCCGCGTTTGCGCGGTGAAGNTTCTTAGCGAAGGTAGTTCGGAATTTCCTCGTTGAATACGATTTGTTCAAGAGTTTGACGACGTCGTGTAAGATGGAGAGATCCATTCCCATCAACAATAACTTCTGGTGCTTCAGGAAATGAGTTATAATTCTTTGCTGCCATTCCGGCACAATAGGCACCAGAGCCACCAATAAAAACAGCATCACCAATAGTTGCTTCCAATAATTCACGAGGTTGGAGTCCGTCGGGATTATCGGGCTCAGGAGTTAAAATATCACCACTTTCACAGCAGTGTCCGGCAATAAGGTAATTGGCGGTATTGTTACTCTCTTCTTTTTGAGGNACGACCACTATGGGATGTTGGGCACCGTAGAGACTTGGCCGCAACAATTCGGTCATGCCACTGTCCACTTTTAAAAATTGGTATCCTTGTTTGCCTGTATTCACAATATCAATTACTGACGTGATCAAAGCACCAGCATTTGCTACGAAAAAAGTTCCNGGTTCAATTTCTAAGTGAAGTTCACGCCCATAATTTTTTGCGAAATTTTCAAATTCAGCAACGATAGGTTGTCCTGCTATATTGAGGTCGGTAGATTGTTCGCCTAACATGCGACCGACTTTATATCCTCCACCTAGACTTACGCGNGTAATTTCGGGNAAACGTGATGCCACATCCAAAGTCAGTTGTGCACATTTCTGCCATACCTCCGGGTCGCTTCCAGATCCAATGTGAGTGTGTAAGCCGGTTATCCGAAGTTCAAAGTGCTTAGCGATTTCTATTACNTGATCNAAATGTTCATGCCAAATACCAAAGCTGGCTGATGGTCCTCCGACATTGGTCCTTTGGCTGTGTCCAGAACCTAAACCAGGATTTACGCGTATTGAAACTTCANATTTAGGTTTTATTTGACCAAAACTGCGTAATTGATGCAAAGAACAGGCGTTGAAAAGTATTTCCTGATCTAACAACTCTTTCAAATTATTAGGTAGTTGTTGCGCTGTTATTTGTATATGTTGGGGAGGTACTCCAGCTCGTATTGCGCGTTGTGCTTCGTAGCCACTGCTGGCATCGATATGAAGACCTGCACGGTTTAACACACGAATAACCGAACTATTCGGACAGGCCTTCATAGCATATCTGGCGGTTAAGCCGAACGCGTTAGGGAAGTTGAGAGCCTTTTCTGCCTGTTCTTCGAGAATTCTTTGATCGTAAACAAATACAGGAGTACCGAAAGTACTTTGTATTTCGAGNATCTTTTCTTTGGAAAGAAATGAAAGTTGTTCCATTTGTGCCGTAACTTGATATTTTTAAATATATTTAATAGATTTTCAAGCGTTACTGATAATCGCCAATCTGATCTCTACTGTCAAGGTATTGCGGCATTTGACCACCTACATACTCGGTTTATCTGCATTTTATCATGATAGCGCGGCGTGTCTTGTGCGGGATGGGCATATTCTTGCTGCTGCCCAAGAAGAGAGATTTACTCGCAAGAAACATGATTATAGTTTTCCTCATAACGCTGTTGAATATTGTNTGCGTGAGGCCGGGATTAGCTCTAGCNAACTCAATTATGTCGCTTTCTATGACAAACCNCTTTTAACTTTCGAACGACTTTTAGAAACACATTTGGCGACTGCTCCGGTCGGGNTTAGACTCTTTTGGAAGAGTATGACTGTTTGGATCAAGAAGAAATTATGGATAAAATACTTGATCCAAGAAGCAATTGGTGAAGATATACCGATACTTTTTGGTCAACATCATGAATCGCATGCTGCCTCAGCTTTTTATCCTTCTCCTTTTGCAGAAGCAGCGATTATAACGGTGGATGGAGTGGGCGAGTGGACAACGACTAGTTACGGTTATGGTGATTCAAATGAGATTCATACTCTCGGCGAAACAAAGTTTCCGCATTCCTTAGGTCTTTTTTATTCTGCTTTTACCTATTTTTCTGGTTTTAAGGTTAATTCTGGTGAGTATAAGTTAATGGGTTTGGCTCCTTATGGCAGACCTTGTTACGTTGATACAATTTTCGACAACATAATCGATGTGAAAGATGATGGATCTTTTCGATTGAATACTCGTTATTTTGATTATATTTCCGGGTTGCGGATGACGAGTCGTTCGATGGATGAGTTATTTGGGGGGCCTCCACGTAAACCTGAATCCCCATTAACTCAAAGAGAAATGGATATAGCGGCTTCATGTCAAAAAGTGACTGAGGAAGTTATGTTGAAAATCGCTAGCCACGTGTATAAGGAAACGGGATCTAAGAATTTATGTATGGCGGGTGGGGTTGCTCTCAATTGCGTCGGGAATGGTCGTTTACTTCGGGAAAGTATGTTTGAGAAGATATGGGTACAGCCTGCAGCGGGAGATGCTGGCGGTGCTTTAGGGGTGGCAATGTCTATTTGGTATCGTTATTTGAAAAAAGAGAGATGTGTGAATCCTTTAGATAGTATGCAGAGTTCGTTACTCGGTCCGGAATATTCAGATTTACAAATAGAAGACGATATAGGCAGGTTAGGTGCCGTGGCAACGCCCATGAAAACGAGTGAAATAATTGGTAAAACAGCTAAATTTTTGGCTCAAGAAAAAGTAGTCGGGTGGTTTCAGAATAGGA
>NZPK01000004.1 GCA_002693325.1 Gemmatimonadota bacterium
ATACATACGTAGTCGTATGGCATCTATGGCATATGGTATATTCCATATTCGTATTTTTCGTATTTTTCGTATTTTTCGTATTTTTCGTAGTATGGACCACATATGGCCATATCTCGTAAATTGGTTTCTGAACTCGTAATGAATGTTTTTTTTAGTACGGTACCATACCAGGTATCGTAAACAAATTCAAAAAATGGATTCAATTTCTGTGTTTGTTAGAAATTGTTAAGTACACCTATCGCATAACTACCTGGAGACCTTTCTCCTTTAATTTGCCGATTTGTGAATAAAAAAAAGTTCGAGTCAAACCCCTTAACCACTCGGGCACGTCCGCCATAAATCAATCGCGGACGGCAGGATTCGAACCT
Organism: Gemmatimonadota bacterium; assembly: GCA_002693325.1. Taxonomy (GTDB): domain Bacteria; phylum Latescibacterota; class UBA2968; order UBA8231; family UBA8231. The sequence goes on from NZPK01000004.1 coordinate 369, forward strand.
GCGCAGGCGAAGCCTATTTGATTTCTACATCCTTCCGACCCTTTTCGAGTCAGATATAAATTCTATACCAACTCCAAAATAAATTTTTCCATACCAACGACCATTTTTATCATTTTTGCCATCTTTACCACATTTTTATCACTCATATTGACAAAACCCACTGAACTTTATTTATTGCCGTGTTTTGCATCCGAACATCTTTAAGCAAATTAAATGAAACTTCACGCCAATGTTACATCCTCGTTCCGAAATCGAAGCAGTATATTAACGGTATGTCGGTTGCATCTTGACATTCGATTCAAATATTGACTAATGAAATTTGTAGTTGAAGAGAGTGTCGCGGGCGTTAAAAAAGTTGACGAAGAGAACTTCAATGTCATTGAAAACTGGTATCGTAGGTCAGTTCTTCTCATAATACGTATAATATGTGAAACGAATGCAAAAATTTTTAGGACTCCCCAATGTAGGAAAGAGTACCTTGTTTAACGCTTTAACAGAGAATGCTGCAGCACAAGTAATTCTGCTAACTTTTATACTCAAAACTGATTCAAATAAATAGACTGCCAACTTTCCATTTTGTACTATTGAACCTAATGTTGGATTAGTTGCAGTACCCGACGAGCGACTCCAAGTTCTTTCTCAAATTTCTTCATCTGAAAACATAATACCTGCTTTTGTTGAGATAGTGGATATAGCTGGTTTAGTAAAAGTTGGAAAGTTTCACTTTAAGATGAAATTATTGAAAAGTAAAATATAGGGAGCTTCAGAGGGCCAGGGATTAGGGAACAAATTTCTCTCAAATATACGTGAGTGTGACGCAATTATTCATACTGTTCGATGTTTTGATGATGATGAGGTTTAATTTCGTTTTAAGCGGGTAAAACCACAAAAGTTACCCAGTTTTATCGTAGGTGATACATGTTGATGGGCGCGTGAATCCTGTAGAAGATGTGGCAACCATCAATTTTGAATTAGCTCTGTCAGATTTGCTTCAAGTAGAAAGGAGAATCGACAAATTGAAGAAAGGGAAAGCAAAGGTCCGAACTTAAAGGTCTTCGAAAGCCATAACCTCATGTCCTTTCAAAGAGTCCCACAGAAAAAGCACAAGAAGCAATAGAACTTGAAGTGCTTAAAAGGATATCTTTATCACTAGAAAGTGGAATTCCTGTTCGTGTTCTAAAACTCAGTGAGGTAATCGTAAATTTATATTTAACCTAGGGGCATAATGATTTTTATGAATAAAGGAAGAAAGTTTGCTGCTATCTACTCTCAATTTACTTACTCAAAAACCGTGTATATACGCTGCAAATGTTTGTGAAAGCGACTTGCGTACCAAGGTAATATAATATAGTTAATATTCATAATATAAATACATTTATTGCAAAGGGAAATGGAAACATTTACTTAGAGAGTTTGCTCGATCTTGCAAGTAGCGAGGGGTCTGCTGTTTGTATTGTTTCTGCAAAGGTTGAGCTTCTCTACTATGAAGTTACTTTTATTTCATTTCATTGTTAAGATTGAGTCTGAACTTGTACAAATGGAACTTGAAGAAAGGGAATTCTTCCTTGAAGAGTTAGGGGTGAAAGAAGTCGGCCTTCCTGCTCTTGTATGATGTTTGAAGTTTTGTTTGTATATCCACTAATTAAAATAATAGGTCAGAGCTGTGTACAAACAACTAAAACTTCAAACATATTTTACAACGGGTGAGAAAGAAACGAGAGCATGGACCACGAAGGTTTGTATTGGAATATTATGATTAATTTCATCTCAAAAGTAAAAAAGATAGGCGCCACTGCTCCACAAGCTGCGGGCGTTATACATACGGACTTTGAGCGCGGATTCATTAAGTAAGAAGTCAACTCGAAAGAAATTTTAAATAATTTTCTCCATAAAGGGCCGAAACTGTTTCATATGAGGATTATGTTGCCAGTGAAGGTATCGCAAAAGCTAAGGTACTTGTAAAATTATAACGAAACTTTTTATTATGAACTTTTAAATAAAGGAAAAGGGACTTTGGAGGCTCGAGGGAAAAGAATACGTTGTAAAGGAAGGGGATGTCATGGTTTTCAAATTCAATGTCTGAAAATCAAAGTTGAAAGAATTCAAGGCAAATGTTTGCTATCAAGGTACGACCGGACAACCAAGTATTTTTGAATTTGGTACTTAAAGGCTCAAAATTTTCAATTACACAAAATGATTGGTACCTAAATTCAAGACAGATGTATTCACATAGAAATGATGATTTCTCGCCACATTTTTAACTCTAGGTCTTCATCTGCATCATCATATACAACTGAATGAGTAAAGCTGAGAGGATCAAAGTTTGTAATAGTACCTCCAAAAAATTCGTTGTCATGAGACCATAAAATCTTGACTCGCTTCGCAATTGCTCCAGCTTGCAAAAGTGCTATTGCTGCTCCTTGATGACCTTGATGAGCAAGTCGCGTTGACAAAATTAATGGGCAAGAATCATACAATGATCTAGACAATTCTTTTGTAACTTGCTGTTCTTTCATAAGATGTGTTTGACGTCGTAGCTCCGATGTTTGTAAACTCTTTCTTTTCGCATCACAGACTCTTTTATTAACTTTTATGCAAACTTTACATCTTCCACAGGGTTGTGCCTTTTTAAAAGATGGTGTGACCTCTCGTTCAAATATGTCAAAATAATCCAAATTTTGAGCTCGAAACTTTGCTAATGCTTGATCAATGGACAGAATGTAATTTTCTTTTTGAGATGAACATATTGACTGGCTTCGTGCGCGTCCATATGAAGCAAAGAACTCTTGGCATTCGGTCTCTTTTGAAGAGAATAAAATTCGATCACTCCCCATGAGGGCGAGATGATGCTCGCTCGTAATTGGAGTGTATGAATCTATAACTGAGTTGCCGTTTGAAATAGTTGTTGCTTTTGTTCGAACAGAAACAACTGGCCAGAGTACTTTAGGTGACATATCTCCATGTAGGCTATATGAGACGAACATAATCTTCTCTCCTTCAAATTCGTCTGAGGTATTAGTGGGATTACTACGGCTACTATTATCATCCGGAATTATAAAGGGGTACTGTGGCTCGTCTGAATCAGATACGTCACTTGACGAGCCTAAATGTTCTTGAATTGCTGGCTTGTATCTTCCGAGCATACCATTTACCACAAAATCTAAAAGTTCAAATCCTTGCTTTTTCAAACGCACCAAAAATTTTTTGCAAGTTATCAAATTTGGGATTTCATCACCATAACGCAAAAATTTGCCAAGTTTAATGTATGGATAAAGCTGAGGTGAAGAACTAATTCCTGAGATCCCATATCGTCCTTTCCAGAATAATTGGGGAGAAACATTCCAGGCACAACGTGGCCATGCAGATGTTTCTCGGGATCCTGGACATTCTGCTACAAAAGGTTTTCCGAGAGAAGCCATCAAAAATTTAGAAATATACGGTTCATTTAATTGCTGACCAATCCAAAAAAATATTGGTACTGCACAAGAATTTCCAAGAACAGATAAACGTTTTTGCGTCTGGATTTTGTAATCAATTTTACTAGCAGCTGGCTTATCTGGATTAATAATGGGGTAACATGATTCAGTCCATCCTTCAGGGAACCCAAATAACCTCTCAGCATCCCTGACATCAAGCATTGTGCACACTTTTTTTGTGTCATTGTTATTGTTGCACATATTACGCACAATGCAAGTTCGCCTTCCATTAGCAGTTGTTAAACAATGGAGGACATTTAAGTAAGGAGGATGACGTTTTTCTCCAAGATCCACACAAGCTACGGTATCTGAGTCAGAAATGGGTTGTTGGCACGAGCATGTGTAGCAGAGACCTGGAAACATATTCGAGCACTGTCCTTGGCAATGGATGTTCTGGGACAATAGTATATCCCTTGGATCTCCATGAATTGAAGCAACAACAAAAACACGTGCACGGCTGTGGGGAATTCCAAATGATGTCAAGTCTACAACTCGATATGCCCAACGATATCCAAGTTGCTCAAGCTCTCTAGCTATATGTGCAATCCCGGGCTGTTGCGGGGGAGTTTGATTCCAATGCCAATTGAGTAGACCCGGTACATTTTCAAAAATGACCCATGGCTCTTTCTTGCTTCGAAGTAAACGAAAAACATGTGAAACGAGACTAGAGCGTAGTCCCTTTTCAATCCCTGCTCGGTTATAATTCTCAGTTGATAAGTCTTGACAAGGGAAACCTGCCACGACGATATCTGTTTCTGCAGGAAGACTTTGAAGTGTAACTATATCTAAAACTATTGCAGTTGCAGGAAAATTTGTTTTAAGCACTTGGATACAATGCGGATTATTCTCCACCTGAAGAATAATTTCATGTCCCGCATTAACTAGTCTATGTAATAGGTTAACAAATTCGGGGATGAAATGTATGTCGCACCCTAGATCTATGCCACCTATTCCGGAAAATAAAGAGACAACTTTCATTTTTTTCTTGGATATGAGTTTACTGAAGTTCTGATTTGCAGACGAATGGTCGCTTTCGATTGAGTTTAGAGGAATAATCTCCACGAGGCTTTCTTCGTGTCACGGCGTTTTCTTTTGTCACCATCAGTAAACATATTCTTCTCTTCGAACCTTAAGACCGTCTTATACGGCAAAAACTGGATTATTAGTATCAAAATTTTGCAAGATACAAAATGAAGATTTTGCAGATATAAAATGAAGACGAAGGTCTTTCTTTAAAATAATCGGAAAAGTAAATTAGGGTATTAACGGCACTGAGAAAAAGCGAACGTGTTTCAAGCTCTGTGTATTTTGAGAGACTTCCCGATACGATTGAATACTTTTCACGACAAAGACATGTTTCGTTTTCGTAGCCGCTTCGCTCTAGAAATTAACAAACTCCATCTTCGAGACAGAGTGAACGCATCATCGAACGAACCGTCGACGGATATCTAGACGATCAACCCGAATATAGCTAAAAAATTTTATATCTTGAGAAGCACTGCATAATTTTTCAATCCTTGTCATGGTGTATCTGCGGATATATTGTTTAACATTTGGTACTCAGAACTAAAGTCTCACCTTAAAACCAAATATTCGTGGTACGTAATTATGTTTGGTTCTATTTGGTTGAAGATGTTGGTACGTCAACAGAAAAAGATGTGGAAACGTCGTTCCGAAATATGCACCATCGATAGTTCCTTGAAATTTATTCCGTGGAAAATATAAATCCTACAATATACTTTTGAAATAATTTAAACAAAGTGAATATATATTAAGTACCTGGCAGCTTGGACAAAATATCTTTAACGTAGCTGTGCGGAAAACATCGGATGTACCAACTGGAAGGCATGACTGGTTGTTGCATGCAACACGAGGACATCTTCCAAAATGATTTTGTTTATACTTTTCTAACATTGAAATCATACCACGATTGCTCAATATGTATCGAGCATGAATGAGGCCATAAAGAAGTTCTGCTGCAGATTCTACAAGTTCATGTTGCTGTTCAGTTAGCTTACTTCCGTTAGGACTTTCGATGTCTAATATCATATCTAGAGCATAGTCATAGTAAGGGATCATCGAGCTAAGACCACTTAAATTAAAATCGTCTTGAATGTATTCTTCATCAACTTCGCAAAAAAACTCATTTCCTTTTAGGGTACAGAACCATGATATCCAGGTTTGCTCATTTTCATCCGATGAATATGACGTTGAATTATCTTCTAAAGAGCTTTGATGATGTTCATCAAGGGGGTTATATGCATTCGCGCTCATTTTCCAACGTTTCGGGGGGGGGGGTGATGANGATATTCGTTAACTGAGGGAGAGGCTACNGCATTCGTGTTCGTGAGGCTCAAGACCTATCACCTCCTGACACGCTAGCTTGAGAGACACCACTATTATTATAATCAACAACACGAGTCGTACGTATCTTGGAAGTATGCAAGGTATCAAGTGATATATAAAACTCATGCAAATCTAAAGAGATGCAGTAATGTTACTACATGTCNTGGATCCCATTGTTTTTTCTTTTTCTTTTTTCCTCCCCTAACTTTTACCATATGCTATATATGGCATACAATATACCCATTGCCCATGGTAAAAATGATAAAAATGAAATTAAAACAGTGATGGTATGGATCCAGACCAGAATTTTTTTTTGCACTGAACAGCTGGCCGGAGGATATACGACTATAGACAATATGCCATATGGCATATACGACGTAAAAATATGAAAAATATTGAAAAATTATCACTTTGTGGGTGCCTATGGCATACATGTAGTTCGATGCTCGTCACAAAAATCTCTGATAAGTGTAACATGGGGAAAGGGGTTCAATATGCGCAATAAAGGATTAAAGAATTAAAGAATTCAACGTCATAGTGGTAGGTACGTACAGTAATCTTACTAAAAAGAATACATTAAATATAGCTAAAAAGGTCTTCATAAATATTCACCAACGACCAAGTGCCATTCCAACTACTCCAACGAGCCCAGCTGCTGCCGAAGCAACATTCGCAGCTAATTGTGTTTCTTCATAGAACTTTGCCCCTTTCTTACCGACATTCACAACAAGCTCTCGCGTAGTCCGATTTGGTTCAAGATTGGCTCGGAGCATCGACTCATATAAACTGACTACTTTTTCATATTCTCCACAAACATCAGCAGCATAAATCAAGGCATTGTACGTATGAACAGTCTCCGTTAAATTTTCGGAAGCCATGAGATTTCTAACATCAAGGGCAGCTCTTAGATCACGTTTTACAGCATGTCCAAGGATAAGACCAACGAAAGAATAGTCATCGGGGAAAATACCTTCATTTCGCATAAGATTATACAAGCAGCGCGCACGAAGTGTTTCACCACTTCTTCCGTAAGCTGCAATTAGNGTACTGAACGTGATAATTGTCGTGGGTACANCACGAGTACGCATGGAATGGAATATACTTTCAGCGATAGACCATTCTCCACATTTCCCACATGCACTCAACACTACATTATAGTGGATTTCATTTGGTACGAAATCTTCTTTGTTATTTACTATGTTAACTTGTTCTAACTTTCTCAAAAGATTTACTGCACTGCTCCACATCAAAGACTTTTCATATCCATTTAACATGGTTGTGTGAGCTCGTGCGTTCGGTAGAAATCCGTAGCCACCTTCAGATTTATTGATTCTCATTTTATTGTATATTCTCTCAGCATCTTTGACTTTTCCAGAATCTATGTATGCTTGCATTGTAGCAGTACATGTTTGGATGTTTTTTGGACACTTTGAAGAGTGAAAAATATCAAGAGCTTCCTGATACGCTCCACAGGTTGTAAAAGCACAGATTATATCAACAAAGAGTCGACCATCCACGTTCTCAAGTTTTAGAGCAGAGTGTGTAGCTGAACGAACTCCATCAATATTGTTTGCGGCTCCAAATGCACTCACAAGAGCACTCATAATGGGTAGATCTGGTTCAATGCTATTTTCTCTCATCTTTGGAATGAGCAATAAGGCCTAGTTTAAGCAGAAAAAGAACGAAGTTAGTATATTAATATAAAGAAAATGAGAGCAAGTGAAATAAGGTATAAAAAGAACTTACCCTTCTGGCGCCATTTTTCCCACCACGTACGCCTGCCCGAATGAGTGCACTATATGTAAAGACATTCGGAATCAGTCCTTTACTTATCATTTCATCAAAAGTGTCGAAAGCTAAAAGCCAATTATCACCATGGATGTTCTGGCCGATTGCTTGAATATAGGCTGTATATGTGTATGCAGTTGGTCTTATTAATGTATTATCCCCGGAAGTTTGACTCCAATTGAAAGCGAATGAGGCTTCATATAAATATCCTCGTTTACCGGCAATTGTTATTACAGTAGTTACAATATGGGCATTTGGGATCTTGCTCGAACTCTCAACAAGTTTCCGAAACGTCAAGAAAACCACCTTAAATAATTCATCATCTCTTCCGAGCACTTGGAATTTTTTATTAAGTGTCCGCGCGGCTAGTTCATCACTATTTGCAGCATTATCAGAATATTCTCGTGCNAAAAAATGTGCATAAGATTCGTGTTCAGACGTAATCCCAGTAGCATCTAACGATGAGGAAGATAAAGGCACGTGTTTTTTTAGAAATGGTGAAAACTTCCCTTTCTGTTTTCTTCCGCATCGCCTATGTAGCAATATATTCTTTGACGAAGAATTTAATAGGTGAAATGCATAACAGCACGTAGTTATCATGATGTGAGTGTAATAAATATACCTATAACTTTTTGCTATATTGATGTCTTTCNATACTATTTTATCTGTTAAAATTCTCCTTTCTTGTTGAAGTCAATATATATAATTCGCGTCTCTGTGTTCCAGGATCTNCCGGCTAGAAGTAACGATAGTGTGAAGGCAGATATTCTCTGTGTGTCATAAAGCACANCTCTTGATTGTTCTCCTTCTGTCCTAATAAAATCATTTACATTTACTCAAAATAGCATCCACGCATCCCCTGTGTCTGCTATTAAAAAAAGTCGTAAAAACAAACGTGAAAGTGACTTTTTGTGTACTCGTACTCGTAATTATTTTTTTATTTCGTACGANTACAGGTACGGCTAAATAACAGAACATACGAGTATCGACAAAAAAACAACGTATCGACGGCTGAAGAACAAGTTTTCGTTGCCAGCTTTACTTATGCTCAAATCGAACTTTGTGCCCTGTTTAAGAGGAAGGGAAATAATGCTTAATGGATAGAAATGTTGCCAAAACCTAGCAACTTTTATTCGCGCCTAAAGAGTTCAACGAATACTATTTTCGGTCGCGCACATTTTCTTTGTTCTTTTAAACCGAAATATGCGTGTAGAAATCTATACGGAACTGCGGAGCAAACTGAAAAGACCACATTGAAGTTAATCCGCGAAAAATATGAACAAGGTAGGGCCTTAACAGCTGTTACTGCATATGATTATTCTAGCGCTACACACGTAAGTTTTCACTTCTGTACTTCGAAACAATAAACTTACTTTGTTTTAGGTGGATCTAGCAGACATAGATATTCTTCTCGTTGGTGATTCTGCTTCCATGGTGATTCATGGTCACGATACAACATTACCGATTACACTTGAGGAAATGTTGGTACACTGTCGATCTGTTGCGCGTGGTGCAAAGAATACTTTCTTGGTTGGAGACATTCCCTTTGGAAGTTATGAAAGTAGTGACGAAAATTTATTAAAGTCTGCTATCAGGATATTGAAAGAAGNAGGAATGCATGCTGTTAAGTTAGAAGGTAGCGGTTATTGTCGTGTTTCGGCCGTTCGTAAGTTAAATCAGGCCGGTGTTGCTGTCATGGGTCATATCGGTTTAACTCCTCAATCTGTAAGTCTCTTTGGCGGATTCAGACCTCAAGCAAATAATGCGAGGGCCGCAGTAAAGCTTGTTGAACAGGCCATTGAGTTACAAGATGCTGGTTGTTTTTCAATTGTGCTAGAGTGCTTGCCCGACTGTGTTTCTGCGGCTATCACTTCTTCCGTCAATGTTCCTACGATTGGAATAGGAGCAGGTTCTAACACTAATGGTCAAATTCTAGTTTATCATGATCTGCTCGGATTTCTGCAACATCCCCATCATGCAAAAGTTACGCCAAAATTTTGCAAGCAGTATGCGCAAGTTGGTAAAGTCATCAATGATGCAATGATACACTTTAAACATGATGTTGCTACTGGTATATTTCCAGGAGCATTATTTTCTCCATACATTTTGAAACATCATGAAAGAGAAATATTTGTTGAGTTGCTAAAAAAGTCTGGATACTTTGATGCTGCAAGTGGCGTGGAAGCTTCTCAATTTTGATTATTGATCTTAGCGCTTAGATAAATACAAGTTATATAAAAAATATGTCGTAAATTTGTGAAAGGGTAATGTTCTCTCTGTATTATTTGAAATTGCATATAAGAATAGCTTTATGTAAAAGTTAACTTATGTACCAATTTGTCNTCCTCCAAATTGGCATCCCTACTCGTATATCTAAAATTCAATTCAAAATTTCTCGGGAACCCAAAAACCAAAATCAACTTTTTCTTTAGCCATACATGAAACCCTAACCTCTAAAACACCCAAAATAAATTAGGGTATGGTGCATATTTTTTGGTAAGAAAAAAGCAAAGAAATTGGTATTTTTAGGCCATTTCTTCGTAATTCTTCAACCCACCTTTTTGGCTTACTAGTACGTTCGTAGTTTCCTTTTTAAAGTCCCTTATCGACAAACTGAACTGTAAATTGGCCGACTTAGCTATCCAATTCAAAACATTAACCTTGCACTACA
>NZPK01000114.1 GCA_002693325.1 Gemmatimonadota bacterium
AGTTTAAAACACTTATAGAATCTTAGCTGGTTTTTTAAGAAATAGATAGGATACTACTATTGGATTCAATAACTCCGTATTAAAGGTTCATAAAAGCATTGTAATGTTGCAAAAAAACTCACTGGTGAATTAGAATTTAGTATCAATCAACAAAAGTGGAAATAATTTAAAATTCTTTCTACCTAATATATCAAGGATGTAAAATAGTAATAATCCGTTTAAATATTATGCAAATCTCTCTTAATACGATTCTATTGGAACCTAATCGCTGGTCACGTGAAAAGATCCCACATAGACCCATAAAACAATTATTGCCGATGATAAAAAAATATGGTTTTAATGAAATAGAGCTATGGCAATACCATATTTCTCAATTTAGTCAGAACCAAATACTCAACCTGGCTGACTTCATTGCCAATTTAGATATTTCCTGCTCTGTCTTAGGAGCTTATCCCGCTCTTCATCTTTTGGGCAATGTAACGAAGGAAACACACCAAATAAATCGCTTGATACAATTTGCAAAAATATTAGACGTGAAAATTTTTAAGATCTTTGCTGGAAATATAGCGAGTGAAAATTTGAATGCCGATCAAAAGCGACAAGCTATTCACCATCTACGATTACTTGCATCTCAGTTGGATTCTCTCGGTATCTTACTGGCCATCGAAACACATGAAAATACACTATGCGATACACTAAATAATACCGAAGAAGTCCTTTCCTCATTAAGCTTATCAAACAATGTGGGATGCTGTTTCCAACCATTTATGAATCACAACACATACGAAGCAAAAAATTGCTTCGACAAAATTTTCCCAAAAATTATTCACATCCATCTTCAAAATCGTAAATCCACAAAAATGGACTGTTGTCTTTTATCCGAGGGCGACTGGATAGACTACAATGAACTCCTTCCACACTTCTATAAAATGGGTTATAAAGGAGATTTATCGATAGAATTTACTGCTAAAATGGCAACACCGGATAATCCCAATATTCCTGTCGAAACGGTCTTAGAAAATGCTGTATTAGACCGAAACTATATTCTATCACTTTGGCAATAATATAGCGGGCATTTGTTGCATTAAATCTAACTAAGATATAGTTTCGGTATTCAAATTTATCCATTCAACCTCTGCTAAGTAACTTGGAACATTCAAAACTCAATTCACCGGAACTATATATAAATCGCGAATTATCTTGGCTGGATTTCAATTTTCGCGTTTTGGAAGAAGCTCAGGATGATACAAACCCTCTATTGGAAAGAGTAAAATTCCTCGCAATCGTCGCAAACAACTTAGACGAATTTGTTGAAATACGTGTAGCGGGCTTGTTACAACTCTTAAAATCTGGAGCACAACCATCCAGACCGGACCGATTAACCCCCGCAGAACAACTAAAAGCGATCGAAATAAAAACACGAAAGATGGTAGCTGATCAGTACTATTGCTGGAATAATGAATTAATCCCCGCTTTAGCTACTGAGGGAATACACATATGGGAATCGGAAAAATTAACAAAACCCCATCTCGATTACGTAACCGCGTACTGGAAAGAACAACTTGAACCTGTCCTCACACCTATAGTCGTTGATCCGGCTCATCCTTTTCCGAGCGTAATAAATAAAGCGCTATGCCTTGGGACTCTACTTAAATCACAAGACAACATACTTATGGGTGTATCAACAGTTCCTAGGGTGCTTCCACGTCTAGTAAAATTACCAGATGTTGACGGCAAACAACATTTTGTATCTCTTGCCGGTATTATGGACCTTATGGTTGACAAGCTTTTTCGAGGATATGAAACAATCGGATCGGCTCCGTTCCGAGTAACAAGAAATAGTGACCTATACTTTAACGAAGAAGATGCCGATAACCTCCTGGAAGAGATCGCTGAACAGGTAAGAAATCAGCACTTAGCTGAAGCTGTCAGATTAGAAATATCAAATGCCGCACCAAAATCATTAATAAATCGACTTCAACAACAATTCTCAATTGGTAATGAATTGACGTTCCTCACAGATGGTCCGGTGAATCTATATCGATTTGTTTCATTATACGATTTAGTAGATCGCCATGACTTAAAGTTCGAACCATTTACCCCAAATCTCCCGACATTGAACCCGAATCCAACAAGATTTTTCGAATCAATAAGGAACCAAGATATTTTACTACATCATCCATATGATTCCTTTTCCCCGGTTATTGAATTTATAAAAATGGCCGCCAATGATGAAGATGTGCTAGTTCTTAAGCAAACACTCTACAGAACAGGAGACGACTCGGAGGTTGCCCAGGCATTGATAGATGCCGCTGAGCGGGGTAAGGAAGTTACCGCGNTAGTCGAATTAAAAGCTCGTGGCGACGAAGCTGCGAATATTGAATGGGCTAGACGATTTGAGGATAGCGGCGTTAATGTTATATATGGGATGATGGGATTAAAAACTCACTGTAAATTGTCTCTATTAGTGAGGCGAGAATCCAATAAATTACGCCGTTATGCTCATTTAGGGACAGGAAATTACAATCAAACCACGGCCAGATCCTATACTGATATGGGCTTGATAACCTCTAAGACAAACATAACGACGGAAGTAGCAGAAGTATTCAACGTACTTACAACGCACTCACGCGAAACCGATTTCAAAGATTTATTAGTTGCACCGGCAGGACTGATCAAAGGTATAATCTATAGAATTAACCGAGAAATTGAACATGCTATAGCTGGTCGTCCAGCAGCTATAGTGGCAAAAATGAATGGCTTAACAGATCATGAAATCATGCACTCCCTGTACCAGGCATCACAGGCCGGAGTTAAGATCGATCTAATTATACGTGGTGTATGTTGTTTACGTGCAGGACTACCACATATTAGCGAAAACATTCGGGTTTATAGTGTTATCGATAGATTTTTAGAGCATAGTCGACTTTACTATTTTGCAAACGGTGGTCAAGAAGAAGTCTGGTTAGGTAGCGCGGATTGGATGAACCGTAACCTACGCAATAGAGTGGAAGTAGTATTTCCTGTTACTGACAACATGCATAAAAAGCGAATCTACGAAGAACTCGTCGAATTGACCTTTGCAAATCAAAATAAAATTCGTGAGATGCAACCTGACGGGAGTTATTCACGACCAGAAACAAAAGACGGAATAAATAAAGAAAAGAGCGTCCAACAATTGCTTATTGAAAAAGCAGAGAAAACTCATTACCCTTAGCGGAAGTTAAAAAATCTACGAAGAAAGACGGTTTAAAATCTCTTTTTCAATTTTGCACACCATTGTATAGGCTGGATCATAAACGTTCCCCATATCATATTGGACAAATTGTCCTAATANTTGATGCACGACGATTGGATCTAAGCCATAATCACTCTCAATCCAACTAACTAATTCTGTAGTCGCATGTTGCACGCACTGGTCTAGTGGGCGAGCATTTCCTGCAACCATGATATGCGTATCATTTTCCGCCCGAGGCCAAATGATATTCGAATTTTTAATTANATCAACGCTGAAGGTAACATCAAACGAAATCTCGATTCCGGTCCCAACTATTTCACCATCCCCCTGTAAGGCATGTCCATCACCTAAGTGGAATAGTGCCCCCGGTTNGGAAACTGGTAAAAAAACCGTGGTTCCCTCAACAAAACCACGATAGTCCATATTCCCACCAAAAGTAGATGAGGTTGCGGTTGAGATAGATTGTCCCCTAGGCGGAGCCACACCAAAACAGCCTAACATTGGATACATTGGCAGAGTTATATGAGATAATGGAGTTTCAGGTTCAACAAGCCTTACATTACCAGCATCTAAGTCAACAGACCATCTACATGTTTCAAATTCTGTATCTATGCGTGGATCATATCCAGGTTCCAATACGTTCGGAGCGATAGTTGTACCTGAGAATCCCCAATCGCGATTAGGCCATAAACGGTCAAACCTAACGACCAGCGCATCTCCAGCCTCAGCTCCATTAATAAAAAATGGGCCCGTCATCGGATTACCACGCTCTGTTATTTGTTCTCCAGTAAAATCGCGACCCCGAGCATCAACAGTGGTTGTACTAACAGAATCACCCGGAGAAATATGTAATACCGGATCGTGAGTCCCTATTGTAACATGATAGTGTTCTGGTTCAAAATTGTAATGTGCCACGTATTTAACCTACTTTCACTTCTTTGCCAGATCTGGCAGATTCAAAAATCCCATTAATAATCTCAACAGCATGTCGAGCACTATCTAGAGTAATTAGCGGGCTTCTATCTTCAGCTATTGATTCGTACATATCAACAATAATCTGAGTATGTCCATCAAATCCAACTGCCATAGGATCAGAAGATCCACTCACATCCTTATTAGCTCCATATAGGGAAAGTAGCTCTCTCTCCTCGACATTTCCTTCATCAGACTTTAANTTCCAACCTTCCAACTCACTATGAAGTTTTGAAACAGATCCATCTGTCCCATACAACATAATTCTTTGGTCATATCCGGGATAACAACAGGTTGTTGTATAAAGCGTTCCCAGAGCTCCATTCTTGAAACGTATTACGGCCACAGACTGATCCTCGGCTTCAATTTCGTGAGCAAATACCCCATACATACCTGAAACCGCCTCAACCGGACCAGCTATCCACTGAAGGAGATCAACAGTATGAACACCTTGGTTCATTAAAGAGCCTCCCCCATCCATCCCCCAAGTACCCTTCCATTTTCCATGGGTCCCTTCATAGTAGGATTGGGCACGATACCAAGGCAAATGGCCATGAACACCGATTAATTTACCCAGNCTGCCAGAAACAACAGCNTCACGAATTCTTATNTTCAGTGGATCAAGTCGAGCCTGAAAAATACCCGCTATTTTAACTCGATTCTCTNGTCCAGCTGTAATCAATGCCTCCACACGTNCTGGTTGTATATCAGCAGGTTTTTCGACAATCATATGCTTACCAGCCGAAGCCGCTTCAATTCCCATCTTTGCATGCATACCNGAAGGAGTTGCAATATTTACCACCTCAACCTCTTCGTCACTCAAAAGCTCCTGATAATCTGTATAAGCCTTACAACTATATTCAATNGAAGTTTCATTTAAACGTTCTTCATCCGTATCACATACTGCCACCAACTGAGCTCCCGGTGCAGCAGAAATTGCTTTGCAGTGATGTCGTCCCATCCCCAATCCAACGACAGCAAAACCAGTTTTCTTAGACATAAATCGACTGTCCTTTATTGAAATTCATAAATTTACAAACAATGCCCTATCAACAAAAAATNACCAAAGAGCCTTTTTTATATTAATTAACCACTGCGCCAANTGCAAAANTCGTTAAANGGTTGATTAAAATACAAACAAATAATAGAATACCCCTTTTAGCAACTCTTAGGGGTATTNTATTATCTTNAAATTGTATNGAAATTNCCTNCNCTAATTAGCGCAGGTATTAATTCTACGCTATATTTTTAACATTAAAGTNGACGGTTTTTGCTCTTACGAGGCAACTGATGAAATATGATATCGGCCCTATCCTGAGTGACTGGAACTTCAATCCCGACGAATTTCTTGCTCGTCGGATAAAGTGTCAAGATGGAACGGAAAAAATTCAGATTCGAATAGATATGGGGATACTACAATTAGAACTATCTGGACGCCCCGATGGACGAAAATTGTTTNATTCTACTTCATTACTGGAATATTACCTTCTAAANNTAGAGTCGGATAAAGAAAAACAATTCACCCTAACGGAAGAAGAGTGTGAAGATCTTTTTCAAGAAGCATGGCAGTTTTACCATCGTTATCTCAGCTTTTTTTATTTGGAAGATTATAGTGGCGTAATCGAAGATACCGAACACGCTCTAAAAATTTTTGATCTGGTTGATGAGCATGCCCCCAATGATGAAGTTCGGTGGTATTTCGAACAATATTATCCTCATGCAATCATGATGCAAACAAGAGCTCGTGCTATGTTGTGCTTAGATTCAGAAGATTATCCCTCAGCCCTTAAAGTAGTTACAGATGGAATTGAGAACATAGAAACATTTATACAAGAGTGGGATGGAGAAGAAGAAATTGAAGAAGAATTACCGGAGTTATTGTTCTTACGTGAATGGTATACAGAACTCGAACAGGAAAGACCACTAACTCGCAAAGAACAATTAGAGCGATCCCTAAAAGACGCAGTTGAAAACGAAGATTTTGAAGAAGCAGCACGTATTAGAGACAAGATACAAACTCTCTGGCCAGGTCCGAAGCACCTTTTCAGACCCCCAGATCGTCAGTAATTCTCTCTATCGCATANAAAGTCTAACAAGTGCGTAATAGGTCTATTACTTGTCAGCTTTAATAACGTCCTCCATCGAATACAAACCCGAATCCGCATGNTTAATAAAACGGGCNGCCCTTAACGCACCTAAAGCAAAAGCATCTCTATTCGTTGCCGTATGACAGAGTTCAACATACTCTCCTGGCGCACCAAACAACACTTTGTGGACACCTGCAATATCTCCTATCCGAACTGCATGCATACCAATTTCTTTACGGCTTCTCTCTCCAACTACTCCTTCGCGACCATGTATTGCTTGCTCAGAAAAATTCCGTCCCAAACCAGAAGCAGCTTTTTCTCCTAAAGTGATTGCTGACCCGCTCGGAGCATCAACTTTGAAATGATGGTGCATTTCTATGACTTCAACATCGTAATCATCCCCCAATTGACTCGCTGCCTGTTCAACCAACTGGAACAAAACATTCATAGCCGTACTAAAATTAGATGCAAATACACAAGGGATTTTAGCAATAGTCCGTTTAAACTCTTCCAATTGGACAGATTCAAATCCAGTTGTTCCCACAACCATAGCTGTATCGTTTTCTGCACATATTTTTGCATCCCTTAGAGTTGCCTCCGGGCTCGTAAATGCAATTACGACATCTGCCAGCTCAATAAAATCTTTCAAATTATTTGAGACCAAAACACCTTGATTTCTTTCACCAAGGAATTGTCCAACATCACATCCAACAGATGAGTGATTTTCACGTTCAGTAGCACCAACCAATGAAAGATCATCAGCTTCTACCGTTAAGCTTCCTAAACGTTGACCCATACGGCCAGCTATTCCAGTTACAACAATTTTCGTCATCACGACTCCTAATACGTCTCGTATACCAATCCTTGAACCAAACCTTCATTCGCTAAACGTCCATCAATGTCTACATTAAAAAAATCACTAATCGGCGACAACAACGATGCATCATTTTTCTGGACCTCACGAGCAGCATCCAAGACAACATTTATACCCTTATTGGTCATTTTACCCAAAGGCCTCCGAGTAGGACCGGAAGGCATACCAAGTATATTCATGAGTGACTTTACTGCCAATGGATTTCGAGCTTTACATTCTACATCTCCATATGGAGTGTTTTCAATAGTATTAACACCTACACAGGAAAACAACGGAGCCATAGAGTGAACCAGTTTTTCAGCCTCTTGGGTCTTATCAGCATTCAAAAGTTCGGTTAATCGTTGAATAGGTCCTGGAAGAATATTAGACATCACAGATATAACTCCCGAGGCACAAATATCCGACCGATTCATCATAACAAAAGTTTTATCATCATCACCTGACATTATCGTGAACGCTTCACCACATACTTGACGTGTTTTTGCCATATTATCCAAATCTCCCGTCGCTTCCTTAACACACGAAACATTTGGAAATCGGTCCTTCAAAATAGCGAGATCCTCTACCTGTAACATAGCGCCTGTCCGNCCNGGTATAACGTATGGTATCACTTGGACATTTGGAAATTCCCGAGCAACAGGNTCAACGTATTCTCTCCGAATTTCCAGAGAAGATGGACCATTATAATATGGATCTACCAACAAGACCGCATCAGCACCTACATGGGAAGCATGCTCGCTAGCTTGCATTGTTTCTTTAGTCGAATTACTACCCGTTCCAGCGATAGATAAACAACGGTTTTTAGCTAATGTTACCGTACGCTCAATAACCTGGTTGTGTTCATCCCAGAATAGCGTCGGACTTTCACCAGTAGTCCCAACAGCCAAGACTCCGGATATACCGTTGGAGATCTGAAATTCAACAAGACGCTCCAATCCATCGTAGTCTACACTTCCATCACCATTCATTGGTGTTATCAATGCTGTATGACATCCTTTAAACATATTTTTCACTCTCACGTAAAACATGGAACAGATCCATCATTGCACGTTGCATTTTTTGGATTCTGCTATTGCCAAAAGTTAATACTTTTGCGACCATAAGAATCTGATACAAGAATATACATATTAAAATAGACCTCTTCCATTTGTCAACAAAATGGAACAAATCGAAAATTTGATAAATAATCGAAATCGGAGGATGAGTATGGGATCATCTCGGGTTATGCGCTACGGTTGTAATCCGCATCAAACGGAAGCAAGTTTTTTTATGCGCAACAAAAAAAACTTACCACTTGACATTCTTAATGGATCTCCAAGCTACATCAACCTAATGGATGCACTAAACTCCTGGCCATTAGTACAAGAGCTAAAACAAGCACTGCATATGCCGGCCGCGGCATCATTTAAACATGTATCTCCCGCTGGAGCAGCAGTCGGAGTTCCTCTTAATCAGGACTTAGCAAAATCATACTTAGTAGACGACTTAGAATTATCTCCACTAGCCACGGCCTATGCTCGAGCCCGAGGAGCGGACAGACTAGCATCCTTTGGTGATTGGATCGCTTTAAGCGACACAGTTGATGTGTCTACAGCAAAAATAATACAAAGAGAAGTTTCGGATGGTATAATCGCACCAGGATATGAAACTGAAGCTTTGAATTTACTTAAATCAAAAAAAGGTGGAAAGTACCCAATCTTTCAAATTGATCCCGAATTTATTCCAAATGCTATTGAATGTCGGGATGTTTTTGGAATAACTTTGGAACAGAATCGTAATAACTTTGTCCCTGACAATAATTTTTTTTCTAACATAGTTAGTGATCGAAAAGATCTTTCTATTGAGGCTAAAAGAGATCTAACAGTAGCAACAATTGCGGTAAAATATACACAGTCTAATTCCGTCACACTAGCTCTAGAAGGGCAAATTATAGGTATAGGAGCAGGACAACAATCTCGTGTACACTGCGTTCGCCTGGCCTGTAGTAAAGCTGACAATTGGTATTTGCGACAACATCCTAATGTTACCACGATGCTATTCAAGAAAAACGTAAAACGCGCTGAAAAAGTTAATGCTATCGATATATATTTACAGGAAGAGGCCACACCTAACGAATTAGATGCATGGAATAGCAATTTTGAAACAGTACCTGACCTTATCACCCTTGAAGGAAAAAGACATTTTCTAGACCAGATGTCAGGAGTTGCACTTAGCTCAGATGCGTTCTTTCCCTTCCGAGACAACATCGACCGTGCTACTCGTTCAGGCGTAGAGTATGTCGTTCAAGCTGGGGGTTCCGTCCGAGATACAGAGGTAATTCAAGCCGTTAATGAATACAAAATGCTGATGATAAATACAGGAATCCGCCTTTTCCATCATTAGAAAAACACAAAAACAGGTTGTTACTGTAATACAGAATGAACTAATCTAAAATTCAACATCACGTGCCTGTCTACCAAAATTATCGGCAAAAATAAAAAAATCATCTGTATCAACGACACCGTCTCTGTCTAGATCAAATTTCCCTGAAAAGCCTGGAGTAAAAACACGAGTTCCAAATACATCTACAAAGAGAAAAAAATCATCCAGATCTACATCCAAGTCATTATCGAAAAGCCCTCTTATTTCACTACCATTTTCGCTCTGTCTGATAACAACCATAGAAACTTGACGAGCGAAGTCATCCGAACTTCCGGGTAATATATTAGGAGCACGCCAATTATCCATATCCGAAGCGACAACTAAATAACGATAGAGCTTTGGTCCTACCTCAACTAAATCTCGATACGTATTAGTTCCAGGACTAACAAACGCTATCTGAGCGAAAAAGCCTTCTCCATCAGCCCGAAAAACTCTGTAACCTTCAATACCATCACGAAGAATAAAACTCCGGTCACGTGGAACCCAATAAGACATACCATCTTCAGGAATCAAATCCCAATTTATCTCGATAAGATCGTCTGTTATACTACGTGCACGTAATCCCGTAACCTGGGAAGGAGGTATATTATCCCGGCCCGCCACTCGCTGATTCGTCACAACGACGTGGCGAT
Source organism: Gemmatimonadota bacterium (assembly GCA_002693325.1). GTDB lineage: Bacteria > Latescibacterota > UBA2968 > UBA8231 > UBA8231. The sequence continues at coordinate 10,225 of NZPK01000114.1, forward strand.
TATTGGTTTCATATATCCCCATGGTCTCAACCTTATACGTAGCAAACGCTTCTACCGATCTTACACTTACACTTACCGATATATCAGTATCTTTTCCATCCGTATAAATCCAAGNACTAGCCATGCCGTTTTTGGCAGAAACTACAGAAGGTGATATTATTAATGCGCGCCCACCTAAGAGTTCAAAATAAACGTCACTTGTATCNGCTTCAGCCAAAAGATCAGCAGCATCAAATAAATTGGCACGTAATTCGACGATTCCTGAACTGATTTCATCCGAAAAAAATTCTATCCCTACCCTTACCGTGGGGGATACAACACGAAGACTTAGATCTTTAGACTTCAAACCAGGTAATTCGACTGTAACAGAAAATTGAACACCTGCGTCAAGCTCTAATGGCAGTCTGACTACACCTTTTGTAACGGTGATATCCAGAGTGTCTTCAATATCACCTGAAAAAACCCAACGTAACACACTACTATTATTTGTGTAAAGAACTTTGCCATCTACATCATAAAGACCAGCCTCTAATTCCAAATCTACTCGACCATCATCGCGTAAATTCTCGGTAGACCGGGATAGAAGAATTTCATACGGGACCGAACCTTCGACCGGTCCAGCAGCAAGTGCAGCTATATCACCAAAATCAACATTTAATTGATCCTGAGTATTATCCCCATCCATGGAGATGGTGGAGACACGTCCCGTAATATAATCACCGACATACAATTTATTCTTTACAAGTCCAAGACCCGTTGGTAAACTCCCTGGCGCTACCCATTCTTCCAACAAACGACCATCTTCTAAATCCAAAGAAAATACCGCTGGCGGGCGAATACGAGTTGCATACAAAGATCTATTACCAGCAGCCAAACCTCCAACTAAATCGACTCCTGGAATCAATGTGCGGATGACTGAACCACCAAAAGGGTCTATCGCATATATCTCATCTTCTGAAAAATTAAGAGCAAAAAGAGTCTGATTTGCGAAAGCAAGAGCATCTAAACTAGGAGACGGAACAGGTAGTGTATTCCACACAGTTCCATCTACAGGAGAAATTTCATAAACAATTCCATCGGGATCTGTAGAATCAACCATAAAGAGCGAATAACCACTAAAGGCCAAACCACACGCCCCCTCCGTACGACATAGTATTGGTGGAGTGAAGGATCCCACTCGCGTCCCTGTTGCCAGATCAACTTTGATGATCTTAGCCGAACTGGCATCTATAGAAAAAAGCACTTCTGGTTGTCCATAAACAAACGAAGTTGTACACAGATTTAAAAAAACGAGCTTAATTAAGGCGAGGTAGTAATACACCGAGCAAACTTTCCTATTTCGCAACGGGGAAAAACAATGGCCAAAAAAACTTTTTATCAATCAAATCTCATCAAATCGAAAATATAATGACTCCGACTATTATATACTTCAACTACGAATATATCGACATAATCAACAAAAAACTTCAACGTAAAAGAGTCGCCTTGCGAACTTGAACAAAGTTTTCAGCACGCATACGAATAAAATAAACACCACTACCTACGGGTCTTCCATCTTGGTCTTGGCCATCCCATAGGACACTATGATAACCCATGGGTAAATTTGAAAAATCCCAAGTGCGAATAGTCTGACCGATAGAATTGTATAACTCAATCACAACAGAATTTCGGGATTGCCCATTTTCCAGCTTGGGTATCGAAAATCGAATCGTGGTCATGGGATTAAACGGATTCGGATAATTCGCGTGTAATGAATAAACATACGGTACAACACGGGTGTAATCTACATGCTGTATCTGAAAGATCTGTCCACGCCCTAAACCTATGTAACCCTCATCCAAGCTAAATTCGATATCCTGAGATTGCCCTTCCAATGAAAAAAGTAAGTTGATCGACCATCCGTTTTCCACATTCACAGGCCGCCGCAAGCCTCGTAGATGTTCAGCAATCGATAAAACCGGTCCGTCATGAGAAACGCTGATACTTGCTTCGGGTCCACCCAGAGCAGATGAATCTGCTCGACCTAAATATTTGAGTATCGGCGGATCAATGGAAATATTTAAGCCATAACCACTCAATTTTTCGATTCCCTTCAGACCAACTTTGAGCATGACTAGATCCGATGCAATCTCTTCGGCATTCAATTCAACATAAGATCCATCCACGACTTCTACTTTCTTTAAAGCAGCCGGCTTTACTCCTGAGAATTCACCAAAACGCTCCTTAAACAATTGAACGTCTTCTCCATCAACAACACCGCCTGCATTCAGATCTAACACCGCATCACTACTACCGAACCCACTTGCCAAAACAAAGAAATCTCGGAAACTGATCAGACCGTCTCCATCAAAGTCTTCACTACTTTCAATTTGGTCTGCCTCTGTAGCTTTTAGGCTTACCGCATCACTCCAAATTCCATCAAAACGTCCATCATTACTTCTAACCCGATACCAATAAGAAATGTTTTGATCCAACGAACGGGAAACTCTCCATCGAGTAAATCCGGATGCATTTTCTTCAATTCCGCCATTCCTATCAACAATATTGGAAAAATTTTCTTCGGTAGAAATCTGAACAGTATAAGTTGTATTTGTCCCGTTTATGGTTTTGTTAGCATTAGAAATAACTACGACGGGATATGTCTCACCAACTCCCATTTCTAAACCAGAAATAGTAGGTGGATCACCCAAAGCATTTGCGTCTGGGACAACAAAGACCTCTATCGATTGGGCACTTTCATTCGCCGGATACTGAGCGTCTGAAGCTGTTATGCGGTATCTGTACGTTTTTCCATTTTCAAGACCTTCATCAAGATAACGAGCTTCCACCAAACCAGTCGCAACAGCAACAAAACGACCACGTGAATTCTGACGGTAAACTGTATAGCTTCCAAAATCTACAGCTTCAGAAGGCTCCCATTCCAGCAATGCAGCACCCGGGCCACTGGCTACCGTTATCCCTGAAGGAATATCCGGCGATTCTAAATCGGGATCGGTTAAGGTAGTAAAAACAGCTGGCTCAGATTCGCTCGGACCATTCTGAGCACGATCTGATGACCCCGCACGAAAAAAATAAGTCATTCCAGGCTGTAAATTAGTTAATCGAATCTCATGCTCTGTTTTATAAATCGGATCTCCTGTCACCAGTCCCATATAGGGGGTTGTGTCATAATCGACAAAAGAATCAGCCAATTNATCTGTTTCCCACGCAATTATTGCACTCTCGTCGCCCAATACTTTCACATACGGATTAACGGTCAACCTTGGTGCAATTCGGTCCGGTTCAGCGTCTGTAGTAAAATTCACTTGAAATGGAACTGGCGTTTCATTTTGATTAACATCCCGAAGCGTAACAAAAGCTATATAGTCTGTTCCTGATTCCAAATTCGTTAACGTCACTTGTTGGTCAGTCAACCTCCGTCGCAAATTACGAACTAATGTTGTTCCTCCTTTAGGCGCATATTCAATGGTAGCCGCCGCCGCTTCATCCGATACCCAGGCTATTGTAGCTTGCACATCAGTGGTTAAAACAATATCAGGATCTGAAAGATAGGTTGGAGGAGTAAGGTCAGCACCAGCAGAAGTAGTGGCAACAGCAATACTACTCTCCGTAGCTCCGTTTCCTGAGGGATCCGTGGACGCAGTACGGAAGAAATAACTTGTTCCCGGATCGAGGTTGGTTAGCGTAACGCTGTGCAACTGAACATCCTGAGAAGACCCNACNTCTTCCAGAAGCGAATCTTCTTTGGAACCAAACGATACAAACGAATCCGATAGTTCATCCGTCTGCCACTCTATAGTAACACTTTCTGCCGTTTTTTCACGCACCCGTGGACCAGATGTTATAACCGGAAGACGAGTATCTGGAAAACTATCCGTAACAAAGAGCCCAGCACCACCNGGTGGTTGAGTAATTTTTCCTGAAGCCATGGTTCTTAGGCCCTTATCGAAAACCCTCTTTGCTATAAGCTTTGCAGTGCCTCCGGGTTCCCATACCATCTGATTACCTGCAGCATCTTCAGAAATGACACGCACCGCGTATAATGTTCTTGGACTCAACCCAGTCAATGTCAGACTATGACTGAATAGCATTTGGTTATCTTCCACAAAACCCTCTGTAGGTGCATTGCTTACTCCTCTACTCAAGGCAACCCATTCAATTTTTGAGGTAGAGGCCTCATCAGTTTCCCAAGAAACCACAACAGATTTGTCCGTCCAAACCGTGGTAGGATTTTCTATCAAACGAGGCGGCTGCACATCAGCCGCGGCTAGTGTCCGAAATGTCAAATCTCTACTATGCATTTCGTATCCGTTGGGATCAGTGGACAACGTATTACCGGACATATCNGTACTCGTAACTTTAAAATNATATTGTTGTCCTGGTTCCAAGTTACTAATTACCACTTCATGATCTTGAACAAGNTCNCCTTTCTCTATTCGTAAACCATATGCTTCATCAAAACCAATATCAACAACTGTATTNGATGGGATATTGGTNTGCCAGGTAATCGTTGCACTAGATTCATCTACCTCTGCAACCGGCTCAACGGTAAATGACGGAAGTTGCGGTCGCGACGCGGTTCGGAATCGTNCCACTCCGCTCTCAACTGGACCGTTTCTGACTTTATCAACAGAAGAAGCTATATATTCGTAGGTTGTTCCCGGAACCAGATTACTTATCACCAGTCTGTGCTGCTGAGCTAATGCACCCTCTTCGACAAAAGCAACCGTTTCCGGCTGACNTTGTACCCAGTAACGAACTGCCCGAGTAGCTGGCTCATCAGTTGTCCATTCTACAACTGCCTCTGACTGCGTTGCTGGCGGTGAAGAGGGGCCTGTTAAAATCTGGGGGGGTATCTTGTCAGGAGCGAGCGCGGTTTTTAAAATAAATTCCGGAGCATAAGTAGGACCATTCCCAAGTGCATCGGTAAGGCCTACTCTCAAAAAATATTCTGTACCGGGAGATAATCCGTCAACCAGTACTTCATGATTTAAAACCTGGTCCGCTACTGTTCGCATTCCCAATTCAAATGCTGGTGTTACTCCTATCTCAACCGTCGCAGAAGCAGGTTCATCAGCCGAGAAAGCTACGACGGCTTGATCTTGCGCCACCGTTCTTAATATCGGCTTCCTGGCAAATTTAGGTGGAGATTCATCCGGAGCACCCAGAGTCACCAGAGAAAGGGAAGACGAAGCAGTCTCATTACCTACCAAATCACGAGAAAAAACCACATAATCGTATAAAGTAGCAGGCTCTAAGTTTGTAAGCTCTACAACATGCTCTACTGTTGTTGTTGCGTCACCAAATATACGGATTTGACCCTCTGGGTCTATAAGTTGAACCCGACTATCCGAAGGCTCATCTGTTCTCCAAACTATTTTACCACGCACATCAGCAATACTAGCTACTGTCGGAGCACCTTGTATCTTTGGCGGAGTCTCATCTGGGCCCTCTACCGTACGAAACGCTCCGCCAACCAAATCAGAGGTAAGACCGGATTTGTCGTCGACTGCAATCACAGAATATTGATAACCGGACCCTGGTAAAAGATTTGTCAATTGAACTACATGTTGTTTGTCTCTATTACTCGTCTTTTCTATCTGAACATCTTCTGGCGTTTCATCTTGGAAATAGCTAATCTCAGCGCGAGCAGGTACATTTGTTTTGAATGAAATCCAAGCCCGATCGTCAGTAACCTGTTGGCGAGTAGGACCTTCTACGATTCGTGGGTTGACAATTTCCTCCAAAGTACGCACTTGTCCCATTTTTGTTGTGCGATTTCGATTTGCGTCATCGACATGTAGTACATAATCATATCGGGTTCCGGATGAAAGGCCCGTGATCTCAAGCGCATGAGACTTAGCCCGCTCGACAGCAGACAATCTATGAATTTCTTCAGGGTTCTCTGCGGATTGCAATTCAAGAGTTGCTACAGCAGGTTCATCTAATTCCAGACTTAGCCGCAAACCAGACAGATCGGCACTTTCTACCCAGGGTAATTTCGTGAATACTGGAGGCGTTTCGTCCTTTTCAATAAGAGTAACAAAACTCAAACTTCGCTCATTAATGAGGTCCGCGGCATCTCTTCCCAGTAATTCGGCAGTATATTCGACACCACTTTGAAGACCATTCAATTCGAAAGCATGGCTCTTTTTGGGATTAGCAAAGCTTCTTATTTCTGGAACAGATGGGTTTTCTGATAAAAAATAACGGACCGTTAACTGAACGTCCTCATTGTATTCCACTCCTATACGAGCACCTGCTTCACTTATACTCAATACACTCGGTAGGGACAAAAATTGAGGAGGCTCGGTATCCGGTCTCAATGGTGCCCGGAACAATACTTCACCTTCCGTCAAATTTTCATANGGATCTATAGCAACAAAACGAGCTTTGTAATAACCGCCAGGCACCAGTTTTGTTAACGAGATCCTATGTGCATCAAGTAATTGACTATTTACTTGACTATTAATCTGACCTACTGTTGCCGAACCCGAGTCAATCCCGTCTGGAATTCGCGTTAATTCCCAATCAACTTTTAACGTAGCCACCTCATCCAAATCGACCCGTAAAACAGTACTCTCGAGACGCTGTGCATCAACAAGAGCATTTAAGACAATTGGTGATTCTTTATCCGGAGCAGCCTCCGTAACAAAACCGTCTGTAATGGGGGCAGCCTTATTCCCCGCTACATCTGAAGCAAGTATTTCATAACGGTAAACAGTAGCAGCTTCCAAATTACCAAGAGATACGCTATGGCGAGGTGAAGGATCGGTTACATCAAGAAATAGGATATTTTCAACATCCGTTTCCGGCCACCAGGAAACATTGGCAGAAACTGGCTCATCAAACGCAAATTCAAGTACTGCTCTTTCCGTACTGGGTACGACTCTCCAACCCTCAACAAACGGTTCCGTCTCATCGGGAGCGGCACGTGTCTGAAATCTCCGAACTTTTGAAAGTTTTTGATTCCCTCCGAGGTCTTCTATAGCAACCTGATAGGTATATTTGGTTGCAGGCTCTAAACCTTCGATCGTCAAAAAATGTCCTTGAGAAGGAGCAGAGCTTAAGGCGACTCGGCCATCTTGAGGACTATCGTCCGAATCATACCGAACCTCGGCAATAACAACCTCGTCGGCCAGAAAAGCTATCTTTACATCTTCTACCTGCGCTTGAATATCAGGAGCGCGAGCAAAGGTCGGAGGCACCAAATCTGCTCCCATAGCGGTCTTGAAATCTCCGACAACAACTCTAGATGTATTACCTGATGCGTCCGTAGAAAAAACCTCAAAAGAATATAATGAAGCAGATCTCAAGCCCTTTAAATGCAAAGCATGAGATCTGGCTAAAGTCATGTTTTCGATTACACCCGACTTACTGCCAGTCTCATCAGTACTTCTTGAATCTGATTCTATCAATTCGTAGGATAATGTTGCTGAACTCAGTTCATCTGTTGCCCATCTCACCCAGGCTTCTTTTTCGCCTATACCATTAACTTGCACGCTTCCCGGTGTAATTACAGGGNCNGTAAGGTCCGGAGCNGCTAACGTACGAAACCCTCCAGAAGCAGGTTTCGAAGTGTTNCCAAATCGGTCTGTGGCTACAACGGCCAAAGAATAGAANGTTGCCGGNTNTAGCGTAGGAAGGTAGACTTCAAACGAATTTCCNAATTCTGGNTCCGTAATTTGTCCCAAGTCCGGCGGAGATCCATCCTCTGAAGCCTTGCTGACATATGAGAGTGAATATCTAGCCTCTTCATCTGTTTCCCAGACAATCCGTGCTCCTTCATCTACGACAGCCGCAGTCAATCCCTCAATACGAGGTGCTACTTTATCAGCCTCNGTNAAAAATNTAGCGGACNTCTGGGTTGTTTCACCACTAGGATCACGAACAACAACACGCCAGGAGTACGNAGTTCCTGGCTTCAATGCTGCNGCACTAAAATTCATTGACTTCTGGCCTAAAGAAACTTTTGGCTTATTACCCTCNTCACCGAAGAATATATCGTAGAGCAACACATCTCCATCTGGGTCCTCNGCACTCCAACTAAGCATGGTGGAAAGTGGAACTCCCGTAGCCCCATTTGCAGGACTACCCACAACCGGTTCTGTTGGCGGATCGTTAACCGGTATCCAAACGAGGTTTATTGCCTGTTTTGCCTCAGTTCCTGACGCTGGATCTACAACACGTAAAACAGCTCTGGACTGACCATTTTTATCCGGTTTCGGAATAACTGTCAAAATACTTCCCTTGACTACAGCATTTTTTACCAACGCTTCATCATACCCTTCAATCGACCACTCGAAACCGCCGATTTCAGAATCGATATCATTTACAAACTTACTAACATCAATCCTAAGATTTTCATCTTCNTCAGTACTGAATACCGAGGGCANTTCATTAAATNTTGGCGGATCGTCTTCAGGNNTCCATGTTAAAGAAATTACTTGCTTTGCCGTTAGGNCGAGAGAACTTGTACGAACTATTTGAATATCAGTACTTCCAAAAGCATCAGGTACGGGAACAAACGTGATTAAGTTACCAGTTACTTTGATACTTTCCACCAACTTAGGGTCACCGCCATAAACCGTCCAAATACCAGACTGAACATCAACACCGGTCAAATCGATCGACAAAGGCAAATCCTCAACGGCTAAACCGTTGGGTATGACCTGAGGTTTTGGTGGACCAGCAACGTCGATCTTAATTTCAGCGGTAGATCTGCCCCCGGGGCCACTTACCATATAAACGGCTGTATAAACCCCCGGCTTTTCATAAACGACTTTTGTCTTTTCAACGCCCGTCATATCGATTATCTTGCCCGAACCAGTATNTAACGACTTGACATCAAAGTAGCCTGCAGATTTACCTTGAAACTCAACCTCTANAGGAACCGGTCCAAAAGTCGTTGACGAAGACAACGAAGCTTTGGGAGCCTGAGGTGGTTCAATCGTGAAAACTAAGGTTGCCTGGCCTACATAATTTGGGTCTGTAGCATTCACTTCTAAGTTGTAATCCCCNGGAGCCTTAGGAAAGCCTCTGATACCTTCAAGTTTAGATGAAAAAGAAATACCCGGAGGGTTGGTTNTTACTTTAGGNATTACAATNGAGCCAGAATATCCGATTTTCCTNGGAACGACTGTGAATGACACAGGAGCACGGTCAACCGAGAACTTATTACTCGTTTCTGCACCAANCCCCGACACACTAGTTGTTGCCGTNAAAACGACATCTGGAGAAACAACACCAAGAGTAAGCTCATCAAAAATAGCCACTCCTCCAGTCATCTTTACGACANTATTAGTCAAANTACCAACACTTGAAGTAAGTTCGACGTTTAGACCATTTAAGCTTGAGGCAGTAACACCGTTAAGGTTTTGAGCGGTAACTATCGGCGGGCGGACAAATGGAAGTCCATATCGAGCTCCACCAGGCTGCGTAGAAAAAACAATTCNGGTCGCATTTATTTCTGTCGAGTTGATATGAAGACGGTTTCTCTCTCCGTAGATGCCCTCAGCTAGATCAACGTCACCGTCGGAATCAAAATCACCCAAAACGAACGATGTTGTATTGTGTACCACTGCGTCTGTCGGGCGATCTGAGCTAAAGCCTCCANCACCATCATTAAGATGACACAAAGAAGTTTGACCATAAAGCCCGCGTAAGACATCAAGATCACCGTCACCATCAACATCACCCAAAACAACCGAGACTGTAGGAGATGACTCTCCTCCAATCGTAGCCTTAAGACCTAACCCGCTACCATCAATATTATTCACAAAAACCTTATCAGCATCATCTTTATTTCCAACAATCAAATCGGGTAAACCATCTTTATTCAAGTCACCCACTGAAATCGAACGTGTCCGTAAGCTCCCCTCACTTAAATTCTGTGATCGACGGAAAAGAGAACTACTTTTTTGCTTAATCGCACCCCAATAAATTCGATTTGGACTCTGATCGTTACCCTCAATTAAGTCTGGCTGGCCGTCGCTGTTTATATCTGCCAAAACCATAGTCTGGGTCTTCCTTGCGACATCACTCAGATTTTGTCCGTTCCCATAAGCTCCATTACCATCGTTGAGATAATATCTCGACTGAGCCCCATCATTACCCTCGATTATATCTAGGTCTCCATCCAGGTCAACATCTCCAATAGCAATAGCACGAGTTGGCCGAACAAAACCATTCAGCCCGACAAAANTCGAATACNACCCATTACTGTTACCANCATAAATACGTACAGCTTGCTGATCCCTTACAGAAATTATATCCATATNCCCGTCGTTATTTACATCAGCAACAACCAAATCCGAGAGGTTTTTATCCTCCCCTGCAGGACCAACACGTCGTTTTAGCCCAGCGTTTGTCATCAAATACGCGTCTTTAGCTGAATTAGCTTTTAAAGAACCTCCAGGTAATTTAAACCGACTATGATCAGGCTCTGTCTTTTTATCATCACTGTAATTGACCACAAACCCAATACATGGATTACCGTTNGCATCTTCCTGACCCGATTCGCATCGAAGACGAGAAATTTCTATGAATTCATGTATGTTTTTAGCATTCGTATCCTTGTAGTATAAATACGGCTTACCAGTTGAACCCCCATTTACACCGTGTCCTTCGTGCACCTTCCAAAGATCTTCAAATGCTCCGTTACCTTTACCAAAAAATAATCTCACATCGGATTTGTCGTTACCAGATACAACATCGAGACGACCATCATCATTCAGATCAGCTACGGCCAGTCGGTTCGTATTATTTGCCTCTGATCCTATCGTGAGAAGATTACGGTCAAATTNACCAGGAGCAGCCTTAGTTTCTGTCTTATGCTGCCCNACTATACCTGTAACAACCGGCTGATTGTTACTCACACTCACAAGATTCTTACCAAGGGTGTATGTCACGGTTTCACCGGGGAAAAATGGCGTTTGTGGCAAAAGAGATCTCGATATTGTACCGTCTCCTGCTATCGATCCCACCTTACGTCCACTTTGAGATCCAAAGGCAATTATTCCGCCATTCCCCTTTACAGATTCGGAAAAAATAAAATCTAGTTTAGCATTTCCTTCATTTGAAGAAGACCANGGCTTCGGTTTAATCGAGACTACCCTCGGCGGAAGTGGTGAAGATGAGTTATAATAGATTCGATTAATCGACTGACTTTGACCTCCACTAGCTGTAGTTACTACATCCAGATCTCCATCGTGATCTAAATCACCAACACCTAATGCCCACGTGTTATCTACCTCTGAATGAAGATCTTCAACAACAAACTTCTGTGATAAGCTAGCATTGAAACGATATACCTGATTCTTTTTATTGTAATTGCCAACTACGACATCTAAATCTCCGTCACCATCTAAATCTCCTAAATCAATACGAGTAGTTTGCATAGCAGATGTACCTACCGAACTCCAGGTATCGGTTTTCGATAAGTAAAACGTATTTGGAGTATTGTAATTTCCAAAAATCCCATCCGGCTTTCCATCTCCATCTATATCCGAAATTTTAACCGCATAGGTTTGGGTCGAGTTCTCTGAACTACCGGCTCCTTGATCAACAATACTTCCAGCTGCGCTAAATACACCCGCACCATCGTTCTCGAAAACTTTATTAACAGATCCATTCTCAGCGGTTAATACATCTAAGTCGCCGTCCGCATCGAGGTCAGCTATTGCCAAGTCCATCGTAGGATCGTCGGAACTCTCCAAAGCAACTGGAGAAGCAAAGGTAAACGAACCCTTATTCTCATATATGAAATTTTCCGACCGAAAATTCGCAGTAATTAGATCTAAATCCCCATCCCCATCTATATCCCCAATGGCCATACCACGCGTTGCCGAATTATTCAGTAAACTACCCGTTCCAACTAAAGACGATCCTCCGTTATTTTTGAGCAAGACATGATTTTTACCATCCATCCCCAAAAGGCCGTCCAAGTCGCCATCATTGTCCCAATCGGCTGTAACAGCAGTATGAACCGGCCCTGTAACTCCTTGCGATAATTCCCGGGTGGACCAATCCACTCCGTTAAAGTAATAGCCTTTTCCTAACGCTTCATGGTTACCGGCAATGACGTCAAGATACCCGTCTTCATTCAGGTCACCTAGGGCAAATGCTCGAGTATCGAACGAGCCTTTTTCCAGATCATGTGATGCTGCATCAAATTTTGCCGGTGAATTAGTCGTTGGATGCACATATGACCAAACATACGGTCTTGACTGTTTTTCACCCGAACCGTTTGTTAGGTCTGAAGAAATCGAAATCGATACTTTTTCCCCAGGGAAAAAGGTATCTGAGCTTTGAAAACTAAAAGCCTTCCCACTCGACCCACTGTATACCCCACCTAATCGACCATGCTTATCACCATGAACACTGACATTCTGTTGATTCCATCCGGACATAGTCTCCCGAAACTCAACCGCAACTGGATCGTTAGTAACAATGTTCATGGCAAATTTCAATAATGCAGCTTCCACCGTAATAGAAATGGTAGCCGCAGAGGACGTGACGGTTCCATCCGATACCGTAAACGTAAAACTGTCCGATCCGCTATAATTCGCGTTCGGTGTATACGTCACCGTGTTCCCGCTTATACTCGCAGCACCCTTGCCGGGAGCAGAAGCCAGGACATACGTCAGATTATCACCATCTATATCGCTACTCGTTAACGTGATCGGACTTTTAACGTCTTCTTCTACAGAGACAGATCTCGAGATAGCTACTGGAGCGTCATTCACCGCTGTCACTGTAATCGATACCGTCGCAGCCGAAGACGTACCACTTCCGTTGGATGCCGTAAACGTAAAACTGTCCGATCCGTTGTAATTCGCGTTCGGTGTATACGTCACCGTATTTCCGCTTATACCCGCAGTGCCATTACCCGGATTCGATGCCAAAGCATAAGCGGTGATACTATCTCCTTCCGGATCGGTGGCGGCCAAGGTAATTGATTTGGGAGTATCTTCGTTCGTAGAAACCG
>NZPK01000115.1 GCA_002693325.1 Gemmatimonadota bacterium
CTGTCGAAATTTGGTTGAAAATGGGTGATGTTGAATCAGCCTTTCCTTATCTTGAGAAATTGCTAATTAGGTCAGCCGATAAACCAGAGGTTCAAAAATTAGTAGTAGAATTTGCTAGCCATGATAATAGTTTGGGAAACAGTCGTGAAAAAGTAGCAACCATGTTGAAGTCGGTGGCGCGGTCTTCCATTGAAAGTACTTTAGTGTATCAAGCACTTGGTTTTTTGGCTGACGAGGCCTTGAAGTCAGGACGTTTAAACGATGCTATGAGTTACCTAAATAGAATGGGAAAGATAAGAAGTGAAGAAGATCATGAGTTAGGATTTCGCCACGCGGAGTTGTTATATTTTACCTCGGGTTGTTCAGAGGTAACCGCTAAATTAAAAACCTTAGTACAGACTGATGTAGATCATATCTTCGCGAATGATGCTATAGAATTGATGTTGACTTGCGAGGAATATGGATCAAAATCTTTTTGGTCCAACCTTGTTCGGGCGCAACTACTTGAGCGTCGAGCGTTGTATGCCGAATCTGAATCAGAATGGGCGATTGTTTTTGCTAACGTTTCTTCTTCTGTTAAAGAGGAACTAATGCTATTGCGTGCCCGCTCTGCAATTGAACCTACACGAGCATTAAAATATTTTTCCCATTTGATCGAAGAATTCCCCAAAGGAGTTTTTTCTATTGAAGGGAGGCTGGACTTGGTGGANTTATATCATAAATCNGGGGAATACAGAAAAGCCTTAACTNTAAGTGAGGAAAGTTTACTGGNGGCTCCGAACGGTTTTCGGGTGCCGGAGTTTCGTTTAAGAATTCAGCGACTACGAAAAGAGNTAGTTCAAATAGAGGCTACAAAATGAAAAATTGGATAGTAATAATATGTTTGATACTGGGACCTTTTCCATTATTTGCGCAGCATATTTTAATACCAATGGACGCCACACAGAATGATCATTTAAAGGCATATGGTATTGCCTTTTGGGCCTTAGAAAGAGGGGTTACCGTAGAATGGCTGTTGAATTATCGAGGTGGTGCTTTTTTATTGAATTATAGTAGGCCTGTATTTGAGGAGGCTACGATCCGTGGAGTTACTTGTACGGAAATTTCGGTAAGCGATGCAGCAGTAATTTATGCTACGATAGATGGTGGAAATATGAGTGTGGTNCTTTTAGAGAAACCTCCNAAAATAGCAGTTTATACNCCTCCAAATAAACAACCATGGGACGATGCAGTGACGCTCGCATTAGAATATGCAGAGATTAGATACGATAAAATTTGGGACGACGAGGTTCTCAATGGTTTTTTGCGAAAATATGATTGGTTACATTTACACCATGAAGACTTCACAGGGCAGTATGGAAAGTTTTTTAGCTCTTATAGACATGAAGAATGGTATCAGTTACAGCAACGTGATTCCAAAGCGATGGCTTTGCGGCTAGGGTTCCAAAAAGTTTCAGATCAAAAAAAAGCCGTGGTGAATTTAATATATGAATATCTCGTTGGTGGCGGTTTTCTTTTCGCNATGTGTTCGGCAACAGACACCTTCGATATTGCTTTAGCAGCAATGGATACCGATATATGTCACGAAGTATTTGATGGCGATCCCTCTGATGCAAATGCACAGGCCAATCTGGATTTTAGTCGAACTTTGGCATTTCAAAANTTTGCTATAGAATTAAATCCCTTAGTTTATGAGTACTCTGATATAGATATGACTCCAAAAGATATGCGAGAAATAAGAACTGCAGAAGCTGAATATTTTTCGTTATTTGAATTCTCCGCGAAATTTGACCCTGTGCCGACTATGCTGACACAGTCCCATAGTCGGNTCGTAAATGGTTTTTTGGGACAGACTACAGCATTTAGAAGATCACTAATCAAGGACTCAGTTGTGATATTAGCTGATGTAGAAGATAGCGATCAGGTCAGATANATTCACGGAAGAGTNGGTAAAGGAACGTATACCTTTTATGGAGGGCATGACCCAGAGGATCACAAGCACATGGTTCACGATCCCCCAACAAANCTGGCGTTGTTTCCAAATTCTCCAGGTTATAGGCTTATNTTGAACAATATNCTNTTTCCCGCCGCGAAGAAGAAGGAGCAAAAGACTTGATTTTTGATTGGATCTTTAGAAGTCGAATGAAAGGAATTAGATNACTGTTAATGATGTACTGGCGNTGGAGAAAATACGGGATGCGAGAGATAGCGTTTATAAAGAGATCGGTAAAGTGGTCTTCGGCCAAGAGAAGGTAGTAGAAAAATTGCTTGTCTCCTTAATTGCTGGTGGACATTGCTTGATTGTGGGTGTCCCGGGTTTGGCGAAAACTACCTTGGTAAACACTTTGGCGAAGACGTTAAGCTTGTCGTTTGGAAGAATCCAATTCACGCCGGACTTAATGCCGTCAGATATAGTCGGAACGGAAATTTTGGAAGAGGATATAGATACGGGCCGTAAAGCCTTTCGATTTATAAAAGGTCCGATCTTCACCAACGTATTACTGGCCGATGAGATTAATCGAACTCCGCCAAAGACCCAGGCAGCGTTACTTCAATCTATGCAGGAAGGCGTTGTAACTATTGGATCGCAGACGCTTAAAGTTGGGGATCCATTTTTTGTTTTAGCAACACAGAATCCTATTGAACAAGAAGGGACTTATCCATTACCGGAGGCTCAGTTGGATCGATTTCTTTTTCAAGTAAACATGGGTTATCCTGATTTGGATGCTGAGGAAGAGATAGCTCGGTCTATCATATACAGACAAAACGAAAATGTTAGATCTGTTTTTGATACTGAACAGTTGATTAATGCGCAGTTTTTAGCTCGGAGGATGCCAATTGCGGATCATTTAATAAAAATGGCGGTGAAGTTAGTTCGTAACTCGCGACCTCAAGACAAAAATGCTCCTGATTATATTCAGGAACTAGTTAACTGGGGTGCCGGACCACGCGCTTCACAGTATATTGTTTTAGCAGCTAAAGCTCGTGCCATTTTAGATGGTCGTTGCTCTGTTGCAGAGGATGATGTTAGAGATGTGGCTCCAGATGTCCTTTGCCATCGAATAGTTGTAAATTATCATGCCGAAGCGCAAAGTATTTCTACAACAGATTTGGTATTGCGTTTACTTAAAGAAAATACATGACGACAGATCAAGCGACTTATTTAAATCCTGAGATTATTTTACGACTTAAACGCTTGGATTGGATCGCCCGTTTGGTTGTTGAAGGTTTTATTACGGGAATGCACCGGAGTCCTTACCATGGTTTTTCTGTTGAGTTTTCCGAACACCGTCCGTATTTGCCGGGTGATCCAATTCGTGATCTCGATTGGAAGGCTTATGCTAAATCCGATAGGCTCTACACGAAAAGGTATGAGGAAGAAACAAATCTTAGAGCTTATCTCNTGATGGATTTGTCAGGCTCAATGGCCTACGACAAGGGAGGAACGGTCAGCAAATTTTCGTATGCGGCTGCTTTATCATCGGCTTTAGCTTATTTGATGTTGCGTCAAAGAGATGCTGTTGGACTTGCGCTTTTTCGGGACGGAATTGATAAGTTTATTCCTCCACGCTCGACTTCGAGTCATCTCTCCACGATTTTGCAGGCAATAGAGGTCTGTAAACCGAGCCGCAATACAGATATTTCGTTAGCATTTCACGACCTTGCCGATAGGATACCAAGAAGAGCCTTGGTCTGCATTCTTTCAGATTTATTAGACGATCCGTTAGAAATACTTGGTGGATTACGTCATTTTCGCCATAATGGACATGAAATAGTCGTNTTCCATATACTGGATCCGTNAGAAATCGACCTCAAANTTGACGGAGAAACTTCATTTCAGAGCTTGGAGGCCCCAGAACAAATAATAACCACAAATCCAAGAGATATACAAAGAGAATATTCCTCGATGATGGCCAATGTGATTGGCGATTATCGACGGGATTGTGCCGAGCTTGGTATTGACTATAACCAGATAGACACTACGACTCCATTTGATATCGCACTTTCAGGTTATTTAGCAAAGCGTAAAAAACTTGGTTGAAACCGATAATTCATTGACATTTCAGAAGTAAGGAATAACTTCAAATGAGGGAAATGGTTGTGTCTGAATTGGAATCTTGACTTTTTTGTCATGTTTCTGTGAGTGAGTATAAAGACCCATCAATTGAAAAATCACCTTTTATGTAAACAGGGTTACAAAATATGAGTGAAACCACGGTCCTCGAAAACATTGCTGATCGAGATTATGAATGGGGTTTTATAACCGATATCGAATCCGATGCGGCGCCTCCTGGGCTTAATGAGGAGATTATTCGCTTTATCTCTTTAAAAAAAGAAGAACCGCAGTTTATGCTTGACTGGAGATTAAAATCNTATCGGCAGTGGCAAAAAATGCAAGACCCTACGAGCAGGAAGGATAGCGAATGTTGGGCAAAAGTAAATTACCCTGAAATTAACTATCAGGATATTGTATATTACTCGGCACCTAAACAAAAGCAGCTCGATAGCTTGGATGATGTTGACCCTGAATTGCTGGCGACTTATGAGAANTTGGGTATTCCACTTCAAGAACAGAAATTACTAGCAGGGGTAGCCGTCGACGCTGTTTTCGATAGTGTTTCCGTTGCCACAACTTTTAAGGANAAATTAGCTGATCTGGGTATCATATTTTGTTCTTTTTCAGAAGCAGTNAAGGAGCACCCTGAACTAATNCAGAAGTACTTGGGATCCGTAGTACCGACAACTGATAATTATTTTTCTGCATTGAATTCTGCTGTATTCACAGATGGATCCTTTGTTTACGTTCCTNNGGGAGTTCGATGTCCAATGGAGCTATCGACCTATTTCAGAATAAATGCTGCAAACACTGGCCAGTTTGAACGAACGCTAATTATAGCCGACAAGGGTTCATATGTCAGCTATCTAGAAGGTTGTACTGCTCCGATGCGAGATGAAAATCAGTTGCATGCGGCTGTGGTTGAACTGGTTGCATTAGACGATGCTCAAATAAAATACTCGACNGTTCAGAACTGGTATCCGGGTGATGAAAATGGTGTTGGAGGCATTTACAACTTCGTTACGAAACGTGGTGCTTGTCGC
The DNA here is from genome assembly GCA_002693325.1 of Gemmatimonadota bacterium. Classification (GTDB taxonomy): domain Bacteria; phylum Latescibacterota; class UBA2968; order UBA8231; family UBA8231. The sequence continues at coordinate 5,101 of NZPK01000115.1, forward strand.
GGTCAAAGATCTAAGATTTCTTGGACACAGGTAGAAACGGGATCGGCTATAACTTGGAAGTATCCAAGTTGTATTCTTCAGGGAGATGATTCTGTCGGAGAGTTCTACTCTGTTGCGCTGACCTCAAAGATGCAACAGGCTGATACCGGTACGAAAATGATCCATATCGGAAAGAACACAAGTAGTACGATTATTTCTAAGGGAATCTCTGCTCAACGTGGGCAGAATACGTATCGAGGTGGAGTAAAAATCTTAAAGGGTGCTGATAATGCGCGTAATTTCACGCAATGTGATTCGATGCTCATTGGAGATCAATGCGGAGCTCACACTTTCCCCTACATAGAATCCAGGAACCGAACCAGCCAGGTTGAACACGAGGCATCGACGTCTAAAATAGGTGAAGACCAGATTTTCTACTGTAATCAAAGAGGTCTATCTACTGAGGATGCTGTTGGCTTGATTGTGAATGGTTTTTGTAAAGAGGTATTGTCGGAGTTACCGATGGAGTTTGCTGTCGAAGCTCAGAAGTTACTAGGAATCAGTTTAGAAGGTAGTGTAGGGTAAAAGAGAAATTGGAAAACTATGTTAAGCATTGAAAACCTGAATGTAAGTATCGGAAATAATGATATCTTAAACGGAGTAAACCTTGATATCAATCCAGGAGAGATCCATGCTATTATGGGACCAAATGGATCTGGCAAGAGTACACTTGCTCAAGTCTTAGCTGGAAGAGATGGGTATAACATAACCGGTGGAAACGTGTCTTTCTTAGGGAAGAATTTATTAGATATCGATCCAGAAGAACGTGCATGGCAGGGTCTTTTCCTTGCTTTTCAGTATCCTGTTGAAATTCCCGGCGTTAATTCAACCTATTTCCTTCGGTCTGGTTATAATGAGGTTTGTAAATATCGGGGTGAAGAGACATTAGATGCAGCTGATTTTCTATCGTTGATGCGTGAGAAAATGCAGTTAGTAGAAATAGATGAAGAGCTCTTGAAACGGCCGGTAAACGCTGGTTTTTCTGGAGGAGAGAAGAAGCGTTATGAAATACTTCAAATGGCAGTTTTGGAACCCAAGCTTTCGATCTTGGATGAAACCGATTCAGGGTTGGATATCGATGCGCTTAGAATAGTTGCTAAAGGTGTGAACACTTTGCACTCCGACGACAAGGCAACCTTGTTGGTTACACATTATCAACGTCTTTTGGATTATATTGAACCAGATTTTGTTCATGTCCTATATGACGGTAAGATAGTGCGTTCGGGTGATAAGGATCTTGCACGTCAATTGGAGAAAAAGGGCTACGATTGGATTAAAAATGACTTGGTGGGAAATGAATCATGAGTCTAAGTCTCGATAGCGCCAATAAATATGTCGATTTGTTTAATCAGATTGAGAATAAATTTGTTCAATCGGGTGAAGACCTGACCTACCGACGCAATGCACTCCAAAAATTATCAAAAATAGGGTTTCCTAGCTCGCGTGATGAAGAATGGCGTGATACAAAGCTCTCTTCTTTTCTCTCTAAAAATTTTGTTTCCTCTTTAGCTAGTTGTATTTCTGAGAAAGATTTAGGTGGACTGGTCGAAATGGGCTTGGAATCGTCGCGTATTGTATTTGTCGATGGTCACCTACAGGAAAACCTCACTTCCATAGATGCATTATCACATGGTTTATCAATAAAATCCAAAATGCCAATATCATCAACTGTCTTCCGAAATTCGAATGATCTTTCGACTGATAATGATGATGCCTTTAAATTACTGAATTCGGCGTTTGCTATAGACACGACATATATTGAGATTGCAAGTGAGAAGCGAATAGAAAAACCAATAGAATTGGTTTTTGTTGCATTTGTGGATCAAGTTAGTTCCCACCCTCGTATTAATATCTCCTTGGGAAGGAACTCCTGTGCAACGGTCGTTG
>NZPK01000116.1 GCA_002693325.1 Gemmatimonadota bacterium
GAGGTAAAGATCTTCTGCGCTACGTAGGTCACGTGCGCTTGGAATTTTTGTTGGTTTCAGTTATTTGTTTTTTAATGTTTACGGTTTTATGTGTAAATAGTCTTCGAAAACTATCTATCATTTTCCCCGTAATTTGCTTTTTTGAATTATACCTATTCGGTTGTGAGTTTAATGGCACTATCAGTGCGGAATCTTATAAAGATACACCTGCCACTGCGACAGCTATAATTAATGATCACAAGGAAGTTGCGCCACCACGTATTTTAAGTTTGGTTAACGAAAAAAACAGCCATCTAAATTGGCATAGCGGGTGGTCAGTTGATGTAAGCTCCTATCTTCGTTATAACGAGACTTTAAGGCTATATAGTGGCGGTCTATATGGTTTACATAACAGCCTACCTGGTTGGAGTCCGTTACACCTACGTAGGCAGTGGGAGTTTGCAACTCTGTATCCGGGTATTATAAAAACTGCAGGGATCCAATATGTTATCTCCACGAATTCTCTTAATTCACCATATTTAGAGTTAATAAGAGATGCTGATATTTCAGTTTATCGAGTTATCGAGACTTTTCCACGTGCATACTTGGCTAGTAAATATAGAGTTATCAAAGATCAGTCACGACGGTTTTCGTTACTTCGAAGAGGAGAGTTAGATTTAGAAACAGTTTTGTTAGAAGAATTTCCGATAGGATTTAAGTCTAATGGTGATTTGTCAGATCAAGTAGAAATCGTTGATTATAGGGATGAATATGTCAGAATCCTTTTAAATAATCACAACGGTGGTATTTTAGTTCTGAGTGATACGAATTACCCAGGTTGGCGTGCTTTTATCGACGGAGAAGAAGCGCCCATTTTAACTGCAAATCATTTGTTCCGTGGTGTAGCTGTCTTGCCTGATGCTCGGGAGGTGGTTTTCGAATTTGCGTCTGATACTTTTATACTCGGTCTTTGGTGCACATTGGTAACGGGTTTGTTTACTTTATTCGTTCTTTATTACCGCTTTCGAGCAAAATCCCCTTCTAAAGTTATTCAATTAAGCCAGCTATCTACTCAATCTTTTGTGTTCCCGGTGAGTTTACAAATGCTTTTGTTTTCCTTGGTCTACGGTTTTGTGAAGCATAAAAGCGGCCTATGGGACGCTATTGACAGGTGCCGTGTCCTAGAATTGTGGGCAGGTTAAGTTGAAACTATTTATCCCTCTTCTCAGCGGGGTGGTTTCATTGGTTTGCTATTTATTAACTATTTGCCCAACTGTATACGTCGAAGGGAGTGGAGAACTGATAGGCGCGACGTATTTGTTAGGTACGCCTCATCCAACTGGCTATCCTCTTTATGTCTTGATTGCTCGATGCTTAGTTAATTTTATCCCAACAGGGGAACCGGCCTTACAGGTGAATGTTGCTACAGCTTTCATAGCTTCTATCGGCGTTAGTTTTTTTGCATGGATCTTGATATCTAGGGGGGTCAACTGGTTAGCAGCTTTTGGATCAGCTCTTTGTTTTGCCTTCTCGGCGACCTACTGGGGACAAGCTACGATAAGTGAGGTCTACGGCCTTTCGATTGTCTTTTTCATTCTTGCATTTAAATACGGACTCGAAGCGATCGAACAAAAAAATGAACGTTTGCTCTGTTTTTTGGGGTGGTTAATGGGGTTAGGTTTGACATCTCATCTTAACCAAGCACTTATAGTTCCAGCTCTGTTAATTCTAATGTTTTTTCGTTGGAAGAAGGTGTATCTACAAGGAAGGTTATTGGCTAAGTCTTTCGCTTTCTTGATAGGAGGATATAGCATAGTCCTCTATTTNCCTATAAGAAATGGATTGGGATCTGGTTTTCATTGGGGTGACATTAATACTGTTAGAGATCTATGGGACCATCTAACCGGCGCAATTTACAGTCGTTCTTTTTTTTCATTACCCCTCGAGGGGTTACTTATTAACTTGCAAAAGCTTGGAATTCTTTTGATGGNTGAATGGCATGTTGTNTTAGTCCCGTTGATATTTTGGGGTGGTTACTGGGCCTATAAAAAAGATAGAAACCTGTTTTACTTGGTTATTTTGACTGCGTCAACGAACCTTCTNGTTGCTTTAAATTATCACAGAGATCCTAATGGAATAGCGGTCTTTTTNATTGTTTTTTTCGCTTGTATGTCTTTATTTCTCGGTTTTGGCTTGGACCATATTGTGCAGTTATTTCGCAAAGGCTTAGTAGGGATATTCTTTTTTCCCTCTTTAGCGGTAGGGTGTGTACTTGTAAATCAATGGGCAAATGCAGATTTAAGTGACGAGACACTGGCGTATGAATACGGACGTAATGTTTTAGACGATTTACCTAGGAATGCTATTCTGATAACAGACGGTGACGATGCTTCCTATGTGATCGATTATTTGAATCGTATAGAAAATGTAAGGAATGATGTTTCCGTATATAACAGAGCAGGTCGCGGTTCTGATCTTTTATCTTCTTCGGATAGAATGTTGCCACCAGCAAAGCAGGTTATTACCCAAAAAAAAATGGAGTCTAAGCTTGCTTTGGGAAGTCGGCCACTTTTTTATCTCGTCCCACGGCGTTCGCCAATCCCCTCATATACATTTGCTCCATCTGGTTTGGTGTATCGGCTTGTCCCAAAACATCAAGTTGCCGATTCCAGTTATGCAAAGGAAATAGATTTGGCTAGTGCCAAGATTGGTTCCCAGAGCTCAGATCCTTGGGTTAGGAAAATAGCCAGTAATTATTGGTTTATGGTTGCTGAAAGGCAAAGGGTTGATGGCGATTATGAAAAGGCCATAATTACCTACAAGAAGGCTGCTCTGGTGGCACATGATTCGAGAACAGTTCAGTACAATATTGGATTAATGATGTTGCGTTTAGGTCAAATAGAAGCAGCAGAGTATCATGCGATGAAGGCAATAGGATTAGATCCCTTTCGTCCGCACCCCTACAAATTATTGGCAAAAATCCTTCAAAAAAAAGGAGATACTAAAGGGGCTATAAAATCATATGAAATGGCGATAGATTTGAGTTCCTGAGTATTGACTTTGGAGAGAGAAGGCGTAGTTTTGGCCGTGTAACGAGGGAATATTTAATTCTATGATCAAATGGGATCGCATACTCAAGCCTCAGCATATCGTTATCGGATTAAATTCGCGAAAAAGTTTTGAGGCTATTAGGGAATTAGTTTCAGTGTTGGATGGCGGTAAAGTAAACGTCAAAGAGCTGGCGGCCAATATTATTAAGCGCGAACGTGAAGCATCGACTGGAATTGGAAAAGGGGTGGCTGTTCCACATGCGCATCAGGATGATATTCCTCACCAATTATTGGCCTTGGGTATTTCTCAGGTCGGTATTGATTTTGCCTCAATTGACGACAAGCCAGTTAAGATAATTGCTTTGTTGGCTACTCCTGTAAAGCACCAAAAACAGCACATGGAACTGTTAGCTGCGTTGTCCCGGACACTCCAACAGGAAACCATACGCTCACAACTTATTGCTGCTAAGGATAGTTCTCAGGTAATCGATGTTTTTTTAGGAAATAGCAAGGTTTAACTGATTTACGTTCCAACATTATGTCAACTTGAATTCTTAATTTACCACAGACTTTATTAGCATTAGCCCAGAGTGAAAATTAGGCCATTAACCCCCGTAATTGAACTGATTATTAACCAAAATCCCGCAGATCCAAAGGTTCCCAAAACTAATCCTAAGAAGAAAGGTCTTAACTGGCGATAAAGTGTTGCTCCTCCGTATTTCAGAATGATCGTTTTTAATAACCAAGCAACGAAAACCGAGAACCAAATATTTCTTATGGGGTGGGTAAATCCTAAGGTCAAGCCAATTGGATGAATAGGAAATCCTATAAAACGTGCTTTTAACATTGAGAGGACCGCCATTATTCCCGATCCAATTGCAGTGAAACCTAAATGCCAGAATTGTATTGGCTGGGAGTTGTTTATATTCTGTGAAACCCAATTTCCGGCAAAAGACGGAAGTCCAATAAATTGCCAACCTGATAAATTTATGCCACCAAAACCATATGCTATCTGAAGTACTGCTATTATTGATCCGCATAGAGTTGTTCCAATTGCAACGAGTATAACCCCCAGAAGTCGTCGACTTTCTAATCTGGTTACTTCTGACAGCTTCAAACCGGTGGCGGCTTGAGCCATGACAAAGGTTCGAATATCTGCGGCCCAGGCGAAACTGAGGCTGAGTGTTGTAAGACCCGTAGGACCGATAATTCCGGTTCCCAAAGTATTTACCGTGAACATCGGAGCTGCCACAGGAGCTCGGCCGTAGGCAAGTCCTGTTTGAGAGATTATTCGAGCCAAACCAATAAAAATAACGATTGCCGTAACGAAAAAGACGACCGAAGTTATAAAATTCATGCCAGTTGCCCAAAGCCAAAATAAACATAGAGCGGAAAAAACTATTAGTCCTGTGAATGCCCCTCTGTATGACAATAGTTCATCACTGTCGTCTATAGAATCGTCAAGATTTACTGCCTTTTTAAAAACGTCTTTTAAGTGAGATCTACTTTGCCAAAAAGTATACGCCACGAGATAAAATAGAGCCCCTAAGGCGATGTGAGCAACGGATGGTGTAGCGGGATCGGAAAATGGTTGAACGGGGCCAATATTCCATCCTATTATCCGCTCAACGCCCATTACACAAATAGAAAAGATGGCAAAGATCCAGATCCCCATCGAAACATCGAGGCTCAGTAGATAAGATAAACCGATGACCTCGAATCGTGGCGTGCATAGGAATTCGATGCTATTCCGCCACAGATATATCGATGAACTGAGATCAATTCTTGGTAAGACTGGATGAAACACACTCATCGCATTCAAGGAGTTTATAGCAGCTGGAATGGAAAAACCCAACCACATTAGTCTGTTGCGGAAGAACGGGGCAAGCACATTATTTTTATCTGTATTACACATTTCTAACGGCAGCGTAGCGAGTGGGAAGAGTAATCTTTCTCGCTCTACCCATTGTTTTCGAAGTATCACAAGCAGACAAAGAGTTACGCAATAGAGTGATATAATGAACAGAGTCCACGCAAATAGGGGGCCGAACCAAACATTCCAAGGGATTGAAAGCCCTTGCGGTAATCCTTCAAAAAGGTTCCAAATTGCCGATTTAGATTCCGGCACTAACCAACTGGGGATGTGTGGTTGAATNACTGAAGCCCACTCATTTTCAGGGGTAGCGTAGTAGAAAAAGCCTCCCAGTAGAGGAATTAAGTTCATNGTAAATCCCCACGATGGGATNGCTGAAGCGACAATNAACATTATATANANNGTTGCAAGTTCTTTTCTTNCNANTGGCTTTAGCCCGAGANAGGNAAAGAATGGGTTAAGTAGGCACGTTATTANAAAAAACANAAACAGAGCTGCGCCGGCAGAAAAATCTGCAGCCATGGGGGAACCATTAAGAACAAGNACTCCGTAAGGTTCACCTAATGAAATNAGGAANCAAAAACAACTNCCTATGGCTACAGAGCGTTTTGTGATACCTTTTTCTTGATTTTCTTCCTTCAAAATATTTGAACCATACGAAAAATAGTATATTTGCAACTAATGAAACTTGAAAAATACACCTGGTGNACTTGTTGAATTTTTGTATCTCTTGAGAATTATAATATAAAAATTCTTGACTTGATGCACACCGTATGGTATGTTTCCGACAAAAGAGGTTGGATTTTGTAAAGCATGAAATCCAAAAAANGGCTTTCTCTTCTGGGGATAATAGCGCCAGGGAGAAGTGCTAATAGTTTGAAGTGNGCCGAACACTCGGTTTGGCTCAGCCACATTTTTCNGAGCTATTGGAGGTTTTACCATGAAGAAACTCGGTATAGCTTTAGCTGTGGGTGCTATGTTGACTTCCTCGGTGGCTTTTGCCCACCAGGCAACGTATTTCATGCCCCAAGTTCCTAATCCCGACGCTATGGTCATAGATGGCAATAGTGATGATTGGGGTTGGATTGATCCTGCGTTTGCAATTACGCCGGATCTGATGTACGAAATTCTTGGAAGTGAATGGCCACCAGCTAAGGATGATTGGGACTGTGTCCTATATGCTGCGTGGAGTTCGTCTCCGGACAACTCGTTGTATTACTTTGCACGGGTAACAGATGATTCGTTGGGACTTTTTGTTGAAAACCCGCAGGAGTACTGGAAGGATGATTCGCTCGAAATTATCATCGATCCTGACCATACAAGCGAAAACTTCAATGANACNGAAATGGTTTCTGGTCAACAGTATGGTATCCGCGTTCTTCCTGCAGCCGGTCAGAAAGATGAATGGATTTTCAATGTTCCNGAGGAAAGTATCCTCTGGTCGACTGAAGAGCCATTCTTTGTTTACCGCTGGACGATCGATCCTGCAGATGCGAAGCCTTTAAGTCAACCAGCAGGTAGCACGGTTACTTACACCTACGAGGTGAAACAGGCTATTTGGGATACGCATGACAAGACTGGTCCTGATGGAAGTGCACGTCATATCTTTGCACCAGATCAGATTATCGGTTTGACTTTTCAGTTTGATGAAACTGAAAATCCAGANGTCGGACGCGAAAAACAACCAGGAACGACACCTGTAAATGGTGCTTTCCAGGATAATTCGAACGGTTCCGATTTTATCACAGTTCCGACCGAAGGCGCTACTGGTGGAACTGGTGGCACTGGAACGGCTGTTGAAGCTGACAGTTGGGGTCGTTTAAAAGCCCGTATGGCTAACTAATTTAGTCATAGCTATATAGCATTTTAGTAAAACTGAAAAAAGTCGTTGTTTTTCGGTATGTTTCAGGTAAAGAGAGACGAGATTATAATTTGTCTCTCTTTACCTGTATTACTATTATGGTGTAGTTTTTGTAATGAATTAGATTTGGCTTAGGGAAGATCACTGCGAGAAGATAACTTCAAGGAAGAGTTGGAATGAACCTAAAGAAGTACGCTGACAGATTATTGGTTGCTTTTGTACTACTCTTTTTACTTTCTGCATGTGGTTCTCAAGTTGGATTAAGGCGATTTGCAACGGAACCCCAGCCGACTAGTTCCCAATCAAGCGGAATGTCAGTTCTAGATGACGGTAGTATTGTATTTCGCCAAGAACGCCTCGAAATTTCGTTGCAAATTATTGGAGATCAGTTCTTGAATCGTCAATTTTCATCCGCCTCAAATCGAGGTGCTGAGTCGACCAATCCATACACGTTTGGGAATTGGAAACCATGGGGACAGGATTGGACNCCTGAACGGTTCACAGTTGTGTTACTGCGGGTGAAAAATTACGAATATCCAAAAGTTTTTATCGAGCCCAATGATCTTTTTCTGACAACGAGTAATAACAGAGTTTATGATGTTCTCGATCAGGGATTGTTAGAGGATTATTTCAGCCCATATCTGCGTTCGTATGCTGGAACGGAAAGACGTGCGTATGAGGCCATAACTGACCAACTCACTCGGACAGTTTACCCGGCCGATATGGTTTTTAGTGGTCAGGAAACGTCGGGTTACGTAGTTTTTCCAACATTACACAATGATGTTGAGGAGTTTACGGTCCACGTGCCTAATGCGGTTATCCGATTCGATTATAAAGGCGAACCGATTGAAGAGTTGGATCTCCATTTTAAGTTTGGTAGAGAGATTTATAAAGCTCTGCATCCACACGAGGCTAGTAAATGAGGTATTCGCTTTTTGGGTTGATTGTGGTTTTCGGGGGTCCCTTGGCTCAATTGGTCAATGGAGATCAGTGGGTTTTAGGTGGTGGAAGTGATGTTCAGTGGGGTGATGTCGTGTCAATTCGATCTCAAATTGATGAAAACTCAATCCCTGGATCCATTCAAATCCGTGGCTTCACGCCTGATCAAAATATAATTACATCACTGGAATGGGTATATGGAAAACCCAACGACGTTGTGAGTGAAGGTGGGGCGGCTCTCTGGGACAATACGGCATTTAGAAGTGGAGACGCATTAAATATTGTCGATGGAGACGGAGAGACCTCGACGATGGATCTCTTTAAAGCTGCAGGTCAGGATCAGGATGGAAGAGCATTTATTTTGGATTTCGGCTCTCGTGTTCCTGCAGATAGTCTTGTTTTTTATCCTCGTCAAACTGGTGCCTCGGCGAATGGGCGTCCCTATTCTGAGGATTATGTTCGTAAACACACGGTGTTTATGAGTGATGGTTTGAGTTACGTAAACGAACAGCCGTTATACTCACTTTTACGTGATGTTCCTGTAAATAGCAATAGTATTTTTTCTATGAAATTTCCGCAACAATTCATAAGGTTTATCCGGCTTCGAGTTGGATCGAGGAATCCCTTTGAGATAGCGGAAATCGAAATGTATGGTAATGGTTTTGTACCTCGTGCCACCTACATTTCTAAGGTGATCGATCTGGGTAGCGTATCTAATTACGGCGTTATTTCATGGGCCGAAAGAGCGTTAGAGTTGGAGAATGATCGGCTAATCGAACTTGAAGACCAGGGAATGACCTCTCTCAGTGTGCGTATGAAGACTGGATTGGATAATAGTCCTTTGGTACATTTTAAAAAAGTTGTTGACCCCGAGACTCGGATCGTTTCACAGGTTGTAGTATCGGAAAGCGAATATGACGGCCTATCGGTTGGAGACAAAGGCGATATTGAAAATGACACTGAAAATTGGAGCGCCTGGTCATTACCTTTAGTTTCTGGCGAACGAATTCCCCTTCCTAGTCCACGTCCTTTTTTTCAGTTGCAAATTGTTATGGAGAGTGAATCTGTCACTCAAACACTTCGTCTCGATTCACTCGTAGTCCAGCATTCGGTTCCGCCTGCCTCTGCTGTTGTGGGAGAAATCTCTTTGGTTGATGATCCGGACCCCTCAGCTGAAATTGGTGTTATTGAGAAGGATGATGTTGTTGTCCTGTCCAGCATAGATGGTGGTGAAGAAGTCCGCTTTGCCTATGATGTTCGTGCGACTATAGCGAGCAGAGATGAAAATGGATTTGATGCAATCCGTATTGATACTCCAACGCCTACTGAGTTCGAAAGCTTATATATGGGTCAGCCTCTCAAAGAGGTAGATCCTGATCTGGTTAAGGTCGACAAAGACGGTATAGAAGTTGTTTTCACTTCCAACAGAATAGACTACAGTAATAATGTCCCTTTGCGTATAATTTTTAAAGGATCGACAGTAATATTTGGAACGATTTTTTCTGGGACTGTTTGGGATACCCAATCTGAAATTCTTGGTCAACCAGTCTTAGAAGGTGATGCTAATTATGAAGTTAGAACAAATTCTCTTCGAGTCGCTTTATCCAGGTCGTCTGTTGGTGAAATTGTTAGGGCAATAGAGTATTTCCCAAAGATTTTGACGCCTAATGGGGACGGTTTGAATGACCGTATGCAAATATCCTATACGGTTATTCAGATTTCGGAGCCAAAGCCGGTTAATGTAGAGGTGTATGATTTGGCTGGTAGAAGAGTTCGTATTTTGGCCGACAGGGACCAAATTGGTGGAATTTACTCGGAAGAGTGGGATGGGCGTGATGATTTGGGAAAGATGGTGCCTCCCGGTAACTATCTGGTATTACTGAAGGTAAATAGCGGCATTGGAACTTTCGAACGTGTAGGATTAGTCGGGGTGGCGTATTGATGAGATGGCTAAATAAAATCAACAGGGAGGATCTCACTGTGCGGTATTTGTTTAGAGCTTTGCCGATTGCAACTCTCGGCGTTTTGTTTTTTACCGACATTGTTCAGGCACAGCGACTTGGTTTTGTTACCGGTCGAGAGCCTCATGGCGTAGATGTTTATGAAATGGCTATGACACCATCTGTGCGAAAATGGCAGTACCCTCAGAGCCTTTATAATTTTTATCAGTGGACGGGCGAAGAATATAGTAATTATGCCAGAGAAAATTATGAGAGATATGTTTCCACAGAGCTAGAGGGTTTCCGCACCTATGACATGTACGGGAATTATATCACAAGAGGGTTTGAAGTATACGACTGGACAATAGACAATCCAGTTAGCTCCGGTAGCGAGGTTCGTAAGGGTCCGAAATATTCTTCTTGGTTTAGTAATTTGGTCGTTTCTTCTATGTCGAAAGGGCAGTTCTATTCTTCGATGACGATTGGTGAAGCTATTCGAACAACACTAACTCCGCTTACATTTTCTAAGCCGGCGTTTAATGGAGTTCAATGGGATTTTGCTTCGGACAAATACCAGACTACTATGATTGCCTCTAGATTAGCTTCGCCAGGAACTAGGCTTCAATTTGAAGTCTCATCGGGGCAAGTTTTAGGAGATATGACTAATCTATTTGGGATACACAACAAAGTACAGCTAGGGGATTTCTCGAATATAGGGTTCACCTATTTAAATATTGGAAATTACTCCACTGGNCGTAAGTTAGGCGAGAACTCATTGCAGGGCGTATTAACAGAATCCCAAAANGGAGGAAATATTGAAACAATTGTTCTCCGTATTTCGGATGATTCTCCAGAAGATGGCCGTGGTGGGGCTCAGTTGTTTGCTGAACGGATTATAATTGATGGAGTCGATCATCCCGAAATAGTTCCTTCTCCCAGGGGAGGGGTTAGGAGAGCAGGTGTCATCGAAGCTAATGGTGCTGATGCATTGGAGTTAACCTACAACATTTCTCGCGACTTTCGGCAAAGGCCTGATGATCAAATAACGACGTTTCAAGAGGTGAGGAAAATAGAATTTGAATTGGTTATCGCTAATGATTATAAGGTTGATATTACGTCNAATTTACAAGTCAATGCTCAGGGNGAGCCGGTATTTCTTACGGTGGAAAGAGCTCATGGCAACGTTAGTGATGGCTCAAATCAAAGATTTATTCGATTTGAATACGGTTTGCCCACAGGTAAAGATATCCTTGGGTTGAGTTTTGATGTTGATGATGTAAAGGGATTTAATCTCCGATCCGAAGTGGCTATGAGCAGAGATTATCGAAGATTTCCTAATCAGAATTTTCAAAAGCANCAATTAGCGAAAGAAGAAGGTCTTGCTTACTACATAACTGCATCCCAGGATGCATATCCCTGGTTTGCGTACGGCGAAATTTTTCGAATGGAGCCAGAATATAAGACGAATTCTTTCATAACCGATGCTCGTGGCTTTGTTGACTATGAGGCTCCGGAAAGATACACATTTGAGTTAGTAGATGACAATGATGATCAGGATCGCTTTCCTGATTGGAAGCGTTTATGGCAAAACGGAGACTTCGCTTTCGGAGAATCACCCTTCGGTGTTGGTGGACAGGCGGATCCTCAAGTTTTTCCTGGTTATGATGAAAACGCAGATTTCATTTCAGATTTCAATCAAAATTCAAACGGATTACCTGATTTCTCTGAGCCATTTTTGCGNTACAATGTTGATCCACCTGAATTTTTATTTGGCGTCGATATGAATAACAATAGCGTAATAGATAGGTTTGAGAATGATGTTTATGCTGATTACCCGTATAGGCAAGATCGTGACGGATACAATTTATACGGTGGGGTATATCTAAGTGAGCACTTGAAGTTGACTTTAGGACAAACTATATCAGATGAAATTAGCAGTAGTCGGAATTCGGAAATGAGTTATGCTATATTAACTGGACAGTGGAATTGGCCTGGTCTTGATCTACGTTCGTTTCATTATGCTCGTAGTGTGAGTGATGATATAAAGGACGATGTGGTTCAATGGGTTGATCCGGAGGGCTTTACGGAGGTGGTTGACCCGCTTATTGCTCAGGATACNTTCATNTATACAGGTTATTTNACGNTAGATTATCTTCGTTTGAAAAATCTAAAGATTTATAACAAAGTAAAGTACGATATTTACAAGCAACGAGGTGAGCAGGCGGAGACTAAGGATGACCGACTTTTTCTGGGAGTCATAAATCGACTAGATTATCCACTGCCTATAACTGATAATTTATCCTTTTGGCCTCGTTGGAAAAGTATATATCGTAAAATAAATCCAACTTTCAGCACGCAACTTGATATTTCCGAATGGTCACAGTTTTACATGTTGACCTCTAAATATTTCATTTTACCGACAACGTTTATCGAATATGGGGTTGAGTGGAATTTATTCAATAACTTAGAAAAGCGGCCAGAAATATTACCGCCCGGATATGTGGACGATTTCACAGGTACAGTCTTAGCGTTTCAGTTGTCGAATCGATCGGCTTATTTGGGATATTCGTTAACAATGAACACAGGATTTCGTTGGGAACGTAGGGTGTATGAAGTCGATACGGAGACTAATTCCTTATTATTTATAAGAGTTTTTGCTGGCTTGCAGCAATAGACAAATTACCTACCTGAAAAACAGAGAGCCTTAGTTGGGGTATAGCGAAATCTGTAGTTTCTCCCAATTTAAGCTCTTTGTTTGGAATTCTACCTTTTTTAATTAATGAGATATATGCTTCACGTGTGTGATTTAGGATTGTATGTTTACCGTAGCTTTGTTATCTGTGTATTCATATTCATAGCATGTAACGATGTTCCAGAGCGTTATTATCTTCGAACTGTGACTCCACAAAATTCTTACGAATATTTTGAGCGATTTGATTTTAATACATTGGATTTATCTGCTCTTCAAGAATTGGGTTGGCTCTACATTCAAAATAACAGAATGCGATCAGCTATACCGGTTTATGAGATACTGATCAAAGAGGACCCAAATAATTCTGACTATCATTATTATCTCGGTGTTGCTTTATCAAAGGAACACCAAAAGAATGAGGCGGTCAGATCTTTTTCACGAGCTATTAAAATTAGTCCAGGTTTGGCCGAGGCATACTTTGCAAAAGCTCTTTTATTAAATGAAAGAGGAGATGGATTTGATTCTGCGATACAAGTAATACAAGAGGGTCTTCTCATTGATCCGGAAAGTGCATACGGATACTTTGTTAAAGGCTTTATTCTCTGTTCAAGAGGAGAAAACGCTGAAGCAGAGATATCGTTAAAGAAAGCTACAGAATTAGACGGTAGCGTTGCCAACGCACATTATTATTTGGCTCTTATTTATTTACGTAGAGAGGATGACCAAAAAGCGATTCAGGCAATGGAGAAAACTATAGATTCAGATCCCTATTATACGGAAGCCTATTATAGTTTGGGTACTTTATATGCTAGGTCAGGTAGGCTTTCTGATGGAGAAAAGATGATAGATATTTTTCAAGACCTGAGTGTCTCTGATATGGATGAAGATCATTATTTACGCATGCTGTATCGCAGTAATAATCCAGTTTCAGTGGAGCAACGCGTTGCAGCTCATTATAACTTAGGGCTTGTTTATCTCGGAAGGGATAATTGGGCGGATGCTGAACTACATTTTCGTTTAGCATATGAGCTTGATGAAACCTATGCGGAGGCTGTTCATAATTTGGGTGTCGTATCGTCTCAGAGTGGGTTGCATGACAAAGCTATTGAGTATTATGACTTAGCTATATCCCTAGAGCCAACTTATGCACTAGCTTATAAAAATTTGGGACTTAGTAGGCTCTCACAAGGTTTATATGAACAAGCTGAATTTGCTTTGCAACGTGCCATTTCTTTAGACAGTAGTTTAACTACTGCAGTTGTAGATGGCTTATCTACTGCACTCATTCAGCAAGGTAAGGTTCAAGAGGGACTTAATGTGAAATCTTGGCATGACAAAGAAAAGCAGAAAAAAAATAGCTATGAATAGATCTTTTTACCTTCTTATTCCTTTTATTATCAATGGACTAGGATGTAGCAATTCAACAGACGGGCCTGATATAGGTGAAAAGCTTCCGAAATTTGTAGATGTTTCGGAAATATCAGGAATAACTTCGCACAGGGTAGTATCTGGATCACCGGAGAAAAATCATATAGTNGAATGTAATACGGGCGGACTTGCTTTTCTGGATTACGATATCGATGGAGATATGGACTTATTTATTGTTAACGGATCTCGTATAGAGGGATATCCTGATGGATTGAATCCTAAATCGGCATTGTTTAGAAATGATACTAATTGGATCTTTACTAACGTTGCTGATTCCGCAGGAATTGCTCACGAAGGTTGGGGTATGGGTGTGACGGCAGTTGATTTTAACTCAGATGGTTTTACGGACATTTATCTTTCAAATTACGGTCCGAACGCAATGTACAAAAATAACGGTGATGGCACTTTTGAAGATGTTGGTGGGGCTATTGGAGTGGATTATTCTGGATGGAGTTCTGCGGCCACTTTTGCCGATTACGATAATGATGGTGACTTNGATTTTTATTTATCGAATTANATTGATTTTGATCCAGCATATGTTCCTGACGACATGAGCTTTTGTTCTTGGCGCGGTATAAATGTTTTTTATGGTCCNAGAGGAATGCCGGGTGAACGAGATCGACTATACCGTAATGAGGGTCCTGAGAAAGGGTGGACTTTCACCGAAGCGACCGAACAGTTTGGTATAGACTCGGATGAATACTATGGATTTGCCGCGATNTCGGGTGATTATGATAATGATGGTGATCAAGATATTTATATTGCGAACGATTCAACGCCAAACACGCTTTATCGTAACGATAATGGGGTGTTTACCAATGTTTCTTTAATCTCCGCAACCGCTTATAGTGAAGATGGTCGTGAACAGGGCGGAATGGGGCTTGCGAGTGCTGATTATGACGCTGATGGTGATCTCGATTTATTTGTTACAAACTTTTCTCATGATAATAATACTTTGTACAAGAATAATGGTAGGGGGTTTTTTTCAGATGCTAGTTTTACAACGCAAATAGGGAAATCCAGTATAATGTATCTGGGTTGGGGAACTGGATTCTTCGATTATGATAATGATGGCGACGATGATATCTTTATTGCCAATGGTCATGTCTATCCGGCTGTAAACAAGCATGATCTTGGAACGCAATATGCCCAAAGAAACCAACTTTTTCAGAATAATAATGGTGATTTTTTTGAGGTGGAAGCAAAGGTTGGCGGAACAGGATTAAGTATTGAAAAATCAAGTCGTGGCCATGCATTCGCTGATATAGATAACGATGGCGATATAGATATGGCGATTGTAAATATCGACGATACTCCTACTTTACTTAGGAATGATGGAGGCAACAGAAATAATTGGCTGATTGTAACTTTAACAGGCCGTGAATTCAATATTCAGGCGATTGGCGCAAGGGCTATAGCTTATGTTGGTCTGAAGGCTCAGTTGCGTGAAGTACGAGCAGGAACAGGATATATATCTCAGGATGATATTAGGATACACTTTGGCTTAGGAGAAGCTACTAAATTGGACAGCTTGAGTATTCGTTGGCCGGATGGAAACAGGGAAATGATGTACAATGTAAAAGCTAATCAATTCCTTGAGATAAATTATCCGACAGGAGTAACTTCGGCCGATTAATGGTTATGTGATCATGAAACATATTTTAACCATAAACTTTATTTTAATTACCATCGGCGCATTAAAAAGTTTTGCTACGACACAGTTTATAGACGTTACCCATGAAATGGGTATCGACTTTGTTCATAAAAATGGTGCACAGGGTAAACGGTACTTGCCTGAAACTTACGGTTCAGGTTTGGTCTTTTTTGATGCTAATTCAGACGGGTGGTATGATTTATATTTTGTAAATGGCGGTCGTATTGCTGGATTGAATAAGGCACCAATTGTATTCAATCAACTGTATATCAATTATTCCAGTCAACATTTTGTTCGAGCTGACGAGAATGTTGGAGTGGATGATAGTGGGTATGGAATGGGAGCGGTAGCAGCAGATTATAACGCAGATGGCCATACAGATCTTTACGTTACCAACTTAGGTCCAAATGTACTCTACGAAAACAAGGGTGACGGAACGTTTTCCAAAGTCTCGACACCAGATTCAGATAATAGTTGGAGCACGAGTGCTGCCTTTTGTGATATAGATTTAGACGGAGATCTGGATTTATATGTAGCTAATTATGTGGAGTTTGATCTTAAAAACCCTAAGGTTTGTTT
>NZPK01000117.1 GCA_002693325.1 Gemmatimonadota bacterium
TGAAATTCCGTCGAGTGGCTCTCTGTTACTTCATGTTCTGAGTTATTTCCAGATCCAATCATTTAAATGCCGAACCCTATCCTGATTGAATCGTCAAAGATTTCTATTTCACCAGCACGTTTTGAACGTAGATTTTTTACAAATTCATTGAATACCACTCTCTGTTTACGTGTTTTTACATCACGAATGACAGCGTCTCTTACACGATTTTCATTTAGCGTATAAAATTGATCTTTAACCCGCTCTATTACTTCAATTAGAGAGTAACCGCCTTTCGCTTTTATCGGCCCATGAATTTCATTTAATGGAATGTTCATAACATAATTAATCCAAGCCGTACCATATTGCTCGGTTTGCAATGCAAATACACGATACATTCCCGTTTTTTTTCGTCCGCTTCGTAGCGTGTTAATCTCGATTATTTCTTCAAATTGTTCCCCAGATTCTACTCGAGCTTTTAGTGACTTGGCTAACTTTTCATCTTCGACCAGTACATCTCTTACTCTTGCATAAGAAGGTATCGCAAACCGAGATTTAGTTTGTCTATAACGATTTTCAATCTCTTCCTCAGACACACTAATATCTTTACATATCTCTTTACGTAAAAGGGAGATCATTAAATCCTCTCGTCGAGATTCAATCCATTCTCGGTATTCTGCATCCTTATTGATTCCTTGTTTTCGACCATATTCAGCTAAAAGCATCTGGGGTAAATACCTGTTCTTAAGTGACGCTATTAAATCAGAATGAGTAAGAATATCCCCATCAAATGAGACATTTACTACTCTTTCTATCAAATCCGCGACACTCATTAACTGATTTCCATAACTAAGTGCAACCTGACTCGAGTCACTTTTTTCGAATTCTCTTCTTCCTTTATTTTCCACNCTCAGNAATTCAATNGCTCGTGTTAAGCCTACATTATCAAATTGGAGGTCGAGACTATTATTCAGATACTGAAGAAAGGCTCCCCGTATCATTTCTTTTTTATTTTTTTTNAGGTGACGTATTATCGCGTCTTCAATCTCTGAAGGATCTATTAAACGCCTTTCAGCACAGTAAGCCAAAATATATCCTTGCCGAAATTTTATGGGGGATGAGAGTCCTCCTACNGGTATCTGAAANACACGCCGAACTATTTCCTCTGGACCATCATAACGGTTGTAAACAAATTGTTGGGCACCCCCCATTGGAAGGTGCATTGTTCTATCCATCGAATACTGCCGTCCGGCTTCATAAATATCCATACCATCTAATATTTCTTNTCTCACTTCCTCTGCACGATTNAAATCGTTTAAAAATATTTCAACGCTTACCACGTGTTCATTCCATCCACCACTTGCTTTAGCAATTTCAATCTCATCATCATTTGGTATGGCTTTATCGTCTATATGCCTATTGTGCACAATTTTAGCTAAACGTTCTTCAGAATCCTTGGCTAGTAAACTCTTTAGTTGATAATTATTTTGCAGGGAGAGATTAGCTGCCTCAGAAAGCAACAATTCTCGNTCTATAAGGGTTCCTAAGTATTCTAAATGTTGCTCCAAAGAAAAACTTGAACTATCATCAATACTTGATTCGAATTGACGCAAATCACTAATTGAAATGTTCTCTGTTCCCACCCGAGCAACAACACTTGACTGTTTATCGGNCTGACAACTTACTACTAAAAGAAAGATTAAGATATACACAAAAATACTCCNGAAGAGGCAAAAAATAAACCAGAACACATGATGTNCTCATGTACTCTGGTCGGACACGAAAAACTATTGTTTTTAGATAAAAGACGNAGTAACGTCACCTAGAAAATTTTAATAAGCCNTCTAGTATAAAGGATCCAATTCGGTTTTAACTATCCCTTGCTTTACATCAAACTTACATTCAAAATCNATAGTACTCTCTGCTCCACCAGAAGGATTAAACGCAAGAATAAAATCTTGAACAGAGAGCGTAACGGATTTGACGTCTTGAGGTATTACAGCAAATGCTAATTTACCAGATCGTTTATCTCCACGGAAAACTGGCCGAAAGCGATGAAATGCAGTCTTGTAAATCATCCCCATACGCTCTAAGTTGATATCTTTATCCAGTCCCGACCGACCTCGTTCAGTCTGATAGTAAGCACTAAATTTGTTGCCCCCCAGTGGATCAACGCCTTCACCTGCACGACCGGGGTCATAGTAACGCAATTCCGCACCCGTATCGCATGTTAATAGAGTTTTTGCAGGATCAAATTCTATTTTAGCATACGTCTGATTCATCACTTCAATATCGAATACGGTGAAAATTGGAGGCACGTAACCAAGATCTGTTTCATAAATATCAGTAGTGTAAGGATTGGTATGCCTACCATCAAAAAGCGGAGGATATAAACCATTTAGTTCACTGTCGGTATATGGCCTTATACGCACGACCATACCCTCATGGCTAAATTCTACCGTCCTAGGATCGTCAGGATCAATACTGTAAGCCCNATCTCCATCTGAAATATTGGGAGTCATAATCACTTCATANTACGCTTCTTTAGGAATTAAACCTGATAAATAAGCGCATCCAGAAGTGATAACAATTAACGAGGATACACAGGTTACTAAAAATTTTTTACTCGACATATACAATACTCACTCCTTGACTTTCGCCTCACCTATCGGTTGATCTTCACCAGTTTCAAGGTCAATTTTTGATACTCCCGCCATAACTGCCATTTCCATGGCGTCCAAAACAAATCCATGCGGCGTTTCAGCATCCGCNGTCACTATTAAAGTTCCAGATCCTGAACGCAATCTCTCCGTCTCTATTAGGGTAGTTAATTGCCCCATACTGACTATCTGACTATTAAATTCCAACTGACCCTTATCAGATATCAACAGGTTTAATTTTTTCTCCTGATCAATTTGGTCATAATTTTCGGCTATAGGAAGTTCGATTTTTAGTTGCGTTGCCTGTACAAAGACTGAAGTAACCATGAAGAATACGAGTAATAAGAACACGGCATCAATCAACGGGGTTAAGTTCAGATCATTGTTATTTGCATCATTACCTTGTAAACGGGGCATTTCCTCTATCCTTCCGCTGATTTTGCAAAAGCAACCGCCTCTATTCCCTCACCCCGAGCTACATCAACAACGTTGACCACCCTTTGATGAGGAACACTTCTATGCGCTTCGATTATTACATTTTTAATCTTATCGTTCTTAACAATAGTTCCGATTTTTTTCGCTAAATCACCATCGGAAGCATTTTCACCGTTAACCTGAACACTTCCATTTTCGTCGATAACAATATTTATGTCTTTGCTTGCCCGAGAGGAATCACTCCCTTGTCCACCTGGTAAATCGACACTAAGTCCTTTCGTGTTAAGAAAGGTCGTCGCGACCATAAAAAATACAAGCAACAAAAATATACAGTTAATCAAAGGCGTCATATCTGGATCATCACTCGTTTTAAAGCGAGAATTTTTCTTAGTTTTACGACGAATCCTGCGCGCCAGTGCGGGCCTCATTGCCATTAGATAGGCTCCTTTTTTTCACCTAATTATTCGTACGCTCACTCATACGAAGAATCAACGTATTAGCGAAAGCATGACAATAAAGCTCAATTTCTTTAAATGCTTTTTCTGCCCGCGCCGATAAAAAACGATGAAATACGATAGTTGGTATAGCTACAATAAGTCCGGAGGCTGTTGTAATTAGTGCNTGGGAAATACCCGCAGCAACCGCGGCAGGATCACCAGCACCAGCTTGAGCGATCGCATCAAACGCAGCAATCATACCAACGATAGTACCTAGAAGCCCCATCAAGGGGGAAAGAACCCCTATGGTTCCCAAAGCATTTAAAAGCCGGCCCAGATAACTCAACCCAGCTTCTTCAGTTACGGTTATTAGCTCTTGTCTTACATCCTCAATATCAGTCCGGTTCTCCAAAACAAGTGAATCGTAGCGTTTTAACAACGCCGCAAAAACATAATTTAATACGCCGGAATTCTGCTGGAAATATTCAACAGCTCCCGACTCCCCCTGCTCCTTTAAGATACTTTCTACTTCATTCAACTTTGCTTCTGCTTCNTCTTCAGATGGNAATCTAAAGTAACTCAATAGACGATCGATAATAACGATAGTCGCCACAACCGAGCATAACAACAGCGGCCACATCATTGGCCCACCCTTTAAAAACTGACTCACAATAAAATTTTCGGACATTTGAAAACTCTCCTCTTATACGTTTCGTATAGTATATTCTATTTTCACACGTATTCTATAGTCTATTTTCTACAATCCAATCTCTGTGTAATCTGGCAAAATTTACTACATCTGAATTCTCAATGTTATCACTTCCTATTTTCAATGTATTGTCATAATTCTCCACTGCTTCAGGCCACTGCCGAAGAATCTCATATGTTAGACCTAGATTACAGTAAGCAGCTAGTTGCGTATACGTGTCAGGATACTTCTCAATTATCTCTTTGAATCCTTCAATCGCAAGATCGTACTGTTTACCCTCGAATTGAGCCATAACTATCTTGTATGCTTGACTGGCTTCTATCTCATTCAATTCGTCTACTAGTCTTTGTGCTTTAGCGGCTTCAGGCTCACGAGGATAATCAGTAATCAAAGAGGAATAGGCAGTTAGCGCTAAATCATACTCCTTNTTGTTGTAATGATAATCTCCAACGGTAAATTGAGCTCTTGCCGCAAATTCACTTTTGGGATATTGCGAAACGAGTTGCTCCATCGCCGCCACGCCATCCTTCATATTTTCCTGTTCAAATTCACACCATGCCAAAGCATACATAGCTGAATCAGAGAATCGGCCCTTAGGAAAGCGCGCAATCTGTTTACGATAAGATTCTGCTGCCTTATCAAATATTCTCTGATTGTAAAAGTTTTCTCCGATTAGATAGATTGCTTCTTCTGAATAATTCGAACTGGGGTAAAGCGCTAANAACGTTTCGAAAGCCTCACCCGCACTATCAAATTCAGTTAAAACCTGATAACTATGTCCAAGGTAATACTGTCCATGGACTGAGTTACGATCATCGCGAAATTTGTTTACATAAAACTCAAATCCTTTTGCTGATTTTTCGTAGTCTCCCATATTGAAGTCGGCAAAAGCTTTTGAAAAGGCCAAATTTGCACTTTCGCCTGAATTTGCATATGTATCCAATCCCTCCTGAAACACCTCACTCGCCGCAGCGTATTGTTTCCGTTTCAAAAGAGCATTTCCGATAATTGAATAGGCACGTTCCTTACGAAAATATCCTGCCGAATTATCGTCTTCAAAATNCATTTCAAGCAACTTACGAGCAAATGATTCAGCCATTTCGTATTGTTCTTGATCGAAATATAACTCTACTAACAACATTTGAAATGTTGCTTTCTGCTGCAGATCTGAACTCGAATCGATCAGTTCGCTATAATATCTAACAGCCTCTTCTTCACGTTCAAGCCGTATCATTCCAGCGCCAAGAGTACGGAAGGCACTATCTTTAATATTCGGGGCTGGATCTCTATCAAGCAGNGCTTTCATATCCATTAACGAAGCTTCATAACGTTCACGCGCCGACGCAGTATCATTTTTCGCGTCGAATTGCTTTGCCAATTCGTATTGAGCACTACCGCGGGAAAGAAGAGCTCCATCAATGATCTCATCGCCAACAGGCAAACGCATCGCTTCACCAAACCCAACAATCGATTCAACATATTCGCCGTCCGCAAAATGGATGCGAGACTTTACGTAAAGTAATTGACCTCGCAGTTGTTCGTCTTTCGTGCTGTTCATTGCACGATCTAGGACAGATTTAGCTTGCTCCATCTGTCCTGCTCTAACATGCAAATCGGCTAATTCTGCCTGAACCTTTGCCCATTGACCCCAATTAGGATCAATCTTTTCAAAATAAGCTATGGCTTGGGGCAAATCACCCAGATATTTCATAGTAAGCCCCAGTTCCATATATGCGGCACTAATCACATCAGAATCCGGATATTGACTTACTAATTTCTCATACTGTTCACGAGCCTTTTCATATTCCCCCTCCTCATAATTCAAGCGCGCCAATTGTTGAAGAGCGTTCGGTGCGGCAGGATGCTCTGAAAAGTTGTCGACCATAAACTGGTAAGATTCTTCAGNAGCNGCATCCTTTTGCAATTGCTTNACATATCCAATTGAAAAATNTACATCTGGAACCATACTACTCTCACTGTATTCAGCAAGTATTCTATCATACAAACCCAAGGCCTCTCTCGCATACGATGTCTGCAAACGACTATCTCCCGACATCCCGGCTGACCTTGTCAACATCTGGTAACATTGGGCAATGCGAAAATAAACTTTGTCTGGTGCAAAACCTATACGAACAGCAACATCACCGTACGCATCTAGGAATATCCGATATTCTTCTGCAGCCTTTTCATACTCTTGGACATCGTAGTATAATCGACCTATTGTGACCTGTATTTTTGCCTGAAACCTTTTGTCGTCCACATTTTCTATTGCACTTCTATACGCCAATATACCAGCCTCAATCCCACGTTCGGATTCAATTAATTCAGCTGTTTTTAAATAAGCAGACTGCACTAAGGCTGCTTCCGTTGGATAATTGGCAGGGACTGCAGCATACACACTCAAAGCATTTTCAATATCACCTTTTTGCNCCAGGATGTCCCCTCGTCGCAACTGCGCTTTGGCCACTAGTTCGCGCGAGGTCTCTTCGACTAAGCCTTTCAACTTCATACTGGCCATGTCAATTAATTCTTTTTCGGACATAGATGAAAAATCATAACGACCAACCAAACGTTCCAAATACACTAACGCCAGATCATAATTCTCCAATTTTTCATAGGACTCAGCTATTTGAAAATAAGATCGATCAGCATGTGATCCCCGAGGTGACAGTGTGATAACCTGTTCGAAGTTTTCAATAGCCGAATTNTAATTCCCCAATTCAAAATACGACCAGCCGATGTTATACATAGCCGCAGTCTCGTATACGCTATTGGGAAATTGTTCAAGTAANTTAGTTCCTTCTCTTATTACCTGCTCGTATTGCTTTAGTTTATAATTTGTTTCTAACGTTTGAAATTGCGCCATTACTCGTGTGCGCTCATCCACGTCATTCCTCGAACTAATTTCGCCAAAATAGTTCAAGCTAGTTTCAAAGTCATGCAGTGCTTCCGAATAACGGTCTTCTGCCAAGCTTTCTTTGCCTTCTTTTCTCAGGTAGCCTGACCTCCTTAATTTATCTTGGCCCAGTTTATTATGGGCGTTACCAAGTTGGTACATTGCAGCGACGCGCACCGGCAAGATAAAATCATCTAGTGTCACATTCACTTCGTCCACATTGATAGTCGCATTACTCTTTGTTTTTAATACCGCACTAAAATGACCAATCGATTTTTCATAATCGCCCANCGCATATAGCGTCTGTCCAGCGCCAAAACGATCTTGCAACTCTTGCGGAGAAAAGTACCGCGTCGTAAGACTAACTGCTGCACCCATTACTACTATGGTTAATAAATTGATTAAGAGCATTCCTTAATTCCCCAGTTTTACCTAAAAGCCAGCAATTATATCAAAAAACATCGTGGAGTTGTTCCGATTCAAAGCNGCTTGCTCCTCAACATCGTACTCTCTTCGAGTGGTCTCCCAACCGAATTGAGTTGAAAGCGCAAAGCCGTAATAATCTGAACGGTTGGTTAACATAAATACAGTTGTCCATTCCTTGAAATCCTCTAAGTCGTCAACACGATCGTCTTTGGTGTATCTCCAAAATGGCAAACCTTGAAAACCTAACTGTAGATTAGACTTATTTGTTAAATCAAATTTTGTTCGGAGAATTGGCGTATGTATCGAGAAGGATCGAATGTCGCCAGATTCACCTTCTTCTTGACTTAATAGATCAGAGTGCTCTTTGAGATACAAATGTTTGAACATCGGCTTTACAGAAAAGTTGCCCGCTCTAAGCGTATAGTCGATCTTATTCACAAGCGTAATCATCGACCGAACGTCTTCCTCTTGGATTATTCCATCTTCAAATTCATCCGCTGCCTGCGCATTACGAATCCATTGCACGTTATTAATTATGTTGAAATCAATAATCGGTGATGTACGCATCTCCATGAAAAANGTGTTTACCAGACTATTTCGCATACGCAACTCATCCCGGTCCGGTGGCATCAACTGAGAATTCAAATCGCGCTCTTCGATTTGACGAGGCGTTATGTGCGGATAAGGAGAATCGATTCTTTGACTTCCTCGATCTCTCCAAATATAAACATCATCTCGTATATCATCTTCGACTTTCTTTATATCATCATTGATTCTAATCCGCCCTAAAATCGGTGAGTTGACCGTATATTCATAGCGTGCATAAATCGCTTTCGCCTCACCGCGTCCAGCTACTTCTCGAGTATCGTAAAGNCCAACAGAGAAATTGTTTCCAAAGACGCCAAGACCATCTATCCTGCTAAAAACGTGATAGCCACGACGATCCCTACGATATGGGTAGTCGGGCAAACCGTCATTCTCACGGAAATCTACCACACCATTATTATTGAAGTCCAAGCCATAAATAAAATCTGGAGGATCAGCATCGTAAAATATTATTGGCTCTGTCCAATCGGCAATACCGTTCAAGTTTTGGTCTGTGTCTGGGACAAGATCCTGATTTTCATCAAGCCCAGGGAAAACGCCCGAATCTTGCCGGTCAGCGCTTGGAAGTTCAACAATAAGTTCGTCGGGCCACTGATCATTGTCGTCGTTATCTGTCATGACAAACATTTCTTGCATTTGAGAACCTGTTTGAGCAACGTCGGTGAAAAATGGAACACCTCCCCTTATACTGTCATAGTTTCCACCGTAGTCCGCATCCAATTGAAAGACTTCCAGCCCAAAATAAAAACTGTTAAAACGTTTCATGGCATTGACGAAAAAGGCAGCGCTCCGTTTCTCGAATCGTTCACCGGCGTTGCTTCCGACCGGGTAGATAAAATATTGCGGATTCGTGGCAAATTCACCTTTAATATCTATACCAGCTAATTTAAGTTCACCATTTAATCCAAAAAGAGACTGGCCAGTTGGAATACCGTAATCAAAAGTTACTACCCTTCTGTTGGTGGTTCCTGTTTTTTGGAATTCAGACCGAACGACTGTGTAGGCAACATCCTGCGGATCTTCTAAATCCCATTTAAACTGCATGAATGGATTTAATTGACTTGTAGATGGTGAGGGCGGGACTGGCCATTGCTTGTAGATGTCCTCGCCTGCTGCATGAGCTTCGCTCGGACTTAGTAGGGCATCATCGCCTTTTAAACCAGTGAACGGATTTACATAACTCTTGTCCCCGGGTGCATACTCTTTATCGATATTTTTAGTGTATACTTTTTCATNAAAAAACAAGTGTTGTTGTTTAACAGAAATTTTGTAGTCACCGGCGACATCGGCTGCAAACTTTACAGATTTTATTGAAACTCCGTCCGATACCGACAAGCGTTTATCGGTAGCATAATCAGCTGCATCAGGTAGAACAAATTCTGGCATCCTAAAGGTATATATAACTCTTCCTGGTCCAGATATTTCACGACCGCCGTCTGCATCAGCAACACCACNTTCCACAACGGGAACCAAGGAGACATCGTAATCTTGATCTCCCTCTAAACTCGAAAATCGTATCATATTACCCATACTCTCCGCCTGAACTTCAATACCTATATTGTAAACTACAGCAGAGATATTATCACCATCAGGATTGTCATCCTCTACGATCACACTTATGTAAGACGGACCCAGCATACTGTAGGGTGTATCGCCTCTAATAAAAGACCCCTTGTCATTAAAAGTATCGAGCATATGCTGATTGAAATAAGTAGCACCTAACTTAAGCGCACTACCTAACTGTGTTTCCCAGTGACCACCAAAAAGTAGCACTGACGACCGTTCTTTGCTTCCTTGAAACGTCGAAAATTTAGGATTAGGAGACTGGGTTGCTTGACTTCCACCCTGGCTGAGGAGTANGGTAAACCTNTTATCTGCGGAAGCTCCATCCATACGAATACCGTAAAACCGTGGGTCGTAAAAGGTCAAATCCGTGAGTTTTGTTCTAATATCCTCCCCGACCGTAACCCCCATATTCCATCCACGATANGTATCATTCATGACGACGAGATTATTAAACCAACCCAAATACTGTTCCGATCGTGTTGCAAGTTCACTATAGCCAGGACGCTGTAATTCCCAGGTAAAGGTACGGTGACCGCGCATTTGAAAATTACCCAACCGATCATAGCGATTACGCGCACTGATCAACTCAGGATACGGTTCGTACTCGGTCCTACCGTAGTTGAGATAACCCTCAACCGCTCCAAGATTGAGAAAATCTCTNTGTCGGAGGTGGGTTTGTGAAGATGCCACATCCACCAGCACCAATATTGTGACTAAAACTCCGACCCAATGTCCAGAAAACCGACAGGCCGATAAAACACGTCTGCGCGTGAGCCTCATGGTCGCACCCTCGTAAAATAAAAAGAGATATTTTTTAATTTGTTGTATCAACACTCTATCCTCCATACTCACATTCCATTTTTCAACTTCCGAAAAGGCCGATCCCTATTCGGTGTGTAGCACCAAACGATGAAACATCGTAGGAATTCGAATACGCGTAATCGATGCTAATCGAATTCCAAGTATAACCCAATCCGATATTGGCCGTACGGTTTACCGAGTCATCAAAAAACATATTTCCCCCAAACCTCAGCATCAAATCGTCAATTAAAGGCGTCTCACATCCCAATCTAACTTCCCAATACTCCCGATCTGTCTCAATCTCAGTAGCAAAAACCTGCTGATCAGGCCTCAACTCTAACGCGACAACGTAACGTGAAGGCCGATGGCCAGTCAGTTTGCCCGAATCTTTAGTCGTACTGCCCAAACCTTTCGCAACAAGTCCTATCCTGGCAAATGTATGGTCTGTTATCCAGCCAACCTCATACAATCCACCTACATCCAGTGACCAATCACGCCTTCCTAAATTTCTAAACTCCCATCCTTCATTACCTAGGCGAAAGCCTATGGAAACTCGCTCATGAAACTGTCGAGCAAAACCAATTCCTAATGTCTGTTCACTATATGCGCCGTCACCAAACCTCGCGTAATTGACTATAGCACCACCATGCAGGGTCGGCACTACACCACCGCCCGAACTCTGTTTCAGCCCTCCGGGCACTCCACTAAACAACTGAACATAAGTGCTACTAAAACTTTTCACTCTTATAGAAGCCGCAACGGCCGGATTTAACAAACTCCCCTCAGTCGCACCTATATGAGCTGAAAAAGCACCTCCCATGGCCGCAGAATAGGCCCCCCATTGATTCACTTCAAAAGCAGCTACACATACAACAGGTTTTAAACATAGCGCAAATATAAGAGCAACAATTAACCTCTTCATCTTAATATGCCACAACACAAGTTCCTCTACGACGACCACTTGAACCAGTACCTTCAACAATAATTTCGTATATATACAATCCGGGTGAGACGATCTGATTATCCTCAGATTTCCCATCCCATTCAAACACATAAGCGCCAGCAGTGCCAAATTTAGATAATCGATTTACACGATTTCCGTTCATTGAATAAATTTCAATACACACCTCTGCGCTGGAACTTATGTTGTCTACGTCAAATTCAAAACGGACTGATGATTCGCTGAGACTTCCAGGCCTCAAATAAGAAGCTGACTGTCTTACGGAACTCAATAAATCACCCGGCGCACCTAGTACGCTTATCTCCCAACTATTCCCCATACTTTCCATAGCATTCTGCCAGTTAATATAGCCATCTCGATCGCCTTGAAATTGACTGCCGACTGACGAACGCAATTCCGTATTTGCAAATAGCCGTGTTTTTCCTTTTATAACCACTCGAGCATTCTGCAGAATTGTAGATTCCAAAGCAATTTGAATAACATTTTTGTCCACATCCCGCGTAATTGCGTATTCGTTAGTAAAAAGCTGTGTTCCATCAATTTCAACACTACTTACATCAAAGATCGATCCATCTAATTGTATCAGATCTATCCCATAATCATCAGCATTTACACGAGCTTCAACGACATATTTTATGTCAGTGGCAGCTTTCCGCTGAATGTGATTTGGTTCTATATGGGATGTTACAGACGTAGCGACTAATGTCTCATCATAATCTATTTGAAAATTTTTAAGTAGGGGCGTAGAAAAAGGCTCTCCTGACGAAAATTCAGCTTTTAACTNAAATTTATTATACATTNTGNTATTTNCTTTGGGTTTATTATTTATATTAAATTTTTTTGAATTNCTATACCTAGGTGANANTGGAGCATATATAATTTCNTTTTTNGTTGGAATTTTNNTAATNGANATAGCAAATAAAAANATTTTGATTTCNCCATATTATATTATGAATTTATTGTGGTATCCAGCATATGAAAATTTATTTTCTATAATAAGGAAAATTAAAAATAAGAAGTCTGCTCTTAATCCTGATAATTATCATCTACATCAGTTAATTTTAATATATTTGAAAAAAAAATTTAAAAATATTAAAATTGCNAATTCTCTAACNGGATGTTCTATTAATATTTATAATTTTTTTATATTTTTTTTAGCAACAATTGACTATTCAAATACTAAATAT
The DNA here is from genome assembly GCA_002693325.1 of Gemmatimonadota bacterium. GTDB lineage: Bacteria > Latescibacterota > UBA2968 > UBA8231 > UBA8231. The sequence goes on from NZPK01000117.1 coordinate 12,664, forward strand.
CAATTAATATTATCATTTTTCTCTTTAATAATTTACAATGTTTTATATATATCTTTAAAACAAAATCTAAAAAANAATTTATAAATTNAAAACCAATGAAACAGAAAATATCTAAAATAAATGTTCTTATAAAAAAAAAATATAAGTATGAGCTTTTAGAGAATGGTTTTAATTCAGAGGATATAGCTGCAGGAAAAAAAGTCTTAAATTCAAAAAGAATAACTATGGCTGACAATACAAGAAAATTTGAAGATGCTTTTGCAAAAAAAATTGGTTCTAAATATGCTTTGATGGTTAATTCAGGTTCATCAGCTAATTTGCTTGCAGCTTTTGCTGCTGGGAACCTTTTAAGAAGCAAACGTTATAAAGCAGGCGATGAAGTACTAATTCCAGTTTTGTGCTGGTCAACTTCAGTTTGGCCATTTGTCCAATTTGGTTTAAAGCCTGTATTTGTAGATATCGATCTTGATACTTTAAATATATCTATAAACGATTTAAAAAAAAAAATTAATAAAAAAACTAAAGCTTTAGTTCTAATTAATGTTCTAGGAAATTGTAGTAATTTATTTGAAATAAAAAAAATAGCTAAAAAAAAAAAATATAATTATTATCGAAGATAATTGTGAATCTTTGGGATCTAAATTAAAAGGTAAACACCTGGGAACATTTGGGGATTTTAGCACGTTTTCGTTTTATTATTCGCACCAAATAACATCTGGTGAAGGAGGCATGATAACCTGCAATAACGACGAGGATTATGAAATATTATTTTCCTTAAGGTCTCACGGGTGGTTCGGTGGTACCAGATTTTATTCTAGAAAATTTACTTCCTATAATAAATATGCAAAGAAATTTTCTAATTTAGACCCTAGATATATTTTTTCTAACTCTGGGTTCAACTTGAGACCTACAGATATACAAGCCGCAATAGCGCACAATCAATTTAAGAGACTAGATAAATTAAAAAAAATGAGAAATATAAATAGGAATTTAATAATTAAAAAAATTAAAAACTCAAAAAAATGGGATAATCAATTTTATTTTTTTAATCCAGTTAAAAACCTTGATCCAAGTTGGATGGGACTCCCGATTTTAATTAATGAGAAATTTAAAAAAAATAAAAAAAAATTTATAAATTTGTTAGATAATCTTGGAGTTGAAACTAGACCTATTATTAGTGGTTCTTTTATAAATCAACCAGCATCAAAATTATACAAATTAAATAGCAATAACTATAAGTATCCAAATGCTCAAGTAGTTCAAGATCTAGGATTTTTAATAGGATTACATACAAAAAAAATAAGTGAAAAAAATCTCAATCTAATTCATGACGCTTTTTTTAAGATCGATAAAATTAATTAAAGCCAAATTGTTTTTACCACTGCTGAAAAATAAAAAACTATTAAAAAGAAAAAAAGTATCAAAAAACTATTTAAATTAAATTTATTAATAAACTTTCCAAAAATTTTATTTTTAAATAATAGTAATATTAATATATATATTAATGGATCATACGTTTCATGATAAACAACACCATCCATCTCGAGCATAAATAAAATAAGTATCAATATTAGATCAAAAATATTGTTTTTTTTAATCTTAGAAAAAAATAGAATATAAATAAATAAAATGCACAAAGAAGAAATTAAATAAAATAAATAATTATTATTAAAAATTAAATTTGAAAATTTAAGTACAATCCCACCAGAATATGACCTATCATATTCAAAGAAAAAAAATATTAATAATAAGAGAGTTAAATATATAAAAATATTTTTTATATTTATTATTCCAGTTAATACTGATTTATAATATTTAATAACAAAAGGAAAAATATAAAATATAATTATAGATGAAGTGAGTGATAAAGTTGTAAAGAGATTTTCTCTAAACAAATAACTTGTTGCCCACTTATTTACATCCAGTATGAGAACGTAATATAATGCTGGAAAAGCTAAAACTAAATTTAATAGTATGTAGTAGAATAATTTTTTGCTGAATTTTAAATTTAAAAAGAAACTTAAAAAAAAATAAATACTAAATATAGAATAGATAGGTCTTATGTAAGCACATAATGCCAAGAAAAACGCACAAAAAAGGATATTATTTAATTTATTTGTATTTTTTTCATATTTTACAAAAAAATAAATAGATATAGAGATGAAAACCATTGCTAATAAATTATCATCTGTCCAAATAGATCCTGCCTTAAAATATGGTGAAAAG
>NZPK01000118.1 GCA_002693325.1 Gemmatimonadota bacterium
ATGTTTTGTTGCCGGGAATATATGTATGGTCGCTACGCGTGGAATCTGATGCATTTGATGAAGTTCATATGGGTACAGTAGCTGTAGTATTTTGATGTATTGGGTTTGTTTTTTTAAATAGTAGATAGAGCTTGAATGTAAATCGGGGGCAGTTATGTCTTTCGGAAAAAATAAATGATAAGAAGAAAAAAAAATATCCTCGTAAGAAAGTGTGTTTTGGAAGGGCTATGCTTATTTGTTTTTGTCCTGTGTAGTATAGAGGCGTCTATCGCTCAGAATTATGGCTCGCGATTGGGTAATGTAAAACGTGGAGGTAAGGTGTCGTTTGAGCCCACGGGCCCTGGAGTTCTTTTTGACGCTTTGGATCCAACAATACGGAAATGGTTTATTCCGCAGGAATTATTTGTTGATTATGGTTGGAAGCAATGGGAGTATTCAAATTACGCTCGTGAGAATTATCAGAGATATGTATCAACTTCAATAGAGGGCTATTACTTCTACGACCTCTTCGGGAATTTTTTGAATCGCGGATGGCTTATTTTTGACTGGCGTCAAGAGAATCCTCAACCATTTGGATCAACTATTTATAAGGACAGTAGATTCCAATCGTGGTTTAATAATGTTGTGATCGCATCTGATCATAAAGGTGAATACCACTATGCAGTTACAGTAGGTAATGAAATTCGGACTACCTTGACTCCGATGACTTTCTCAAAACCCAGATTTAATGGTGTGCAACTTGATTTTGCTACCGACAAATATTCTGCTACGATGTTGCTATCAAGAATTAATGAGCCCAATCCATTTGAAGGAGCCGGTAGTAGTAGGTCAGCTACAGCTCGTACGGATAACACAAATTTGATGGGCGGTCGAGTAGAAGTTCAAGTTGGGGATTTCGCGAAGGTTGGGGGCACATTTGTTAATGCACATCATTCGCAGACGCAAAATAATGCTCTATCGGGTAATTTTTTTCAGGGAAGTTTGACCGGATCTCAGAATTTGGAAAATTTAACTTTTATAGAAGTATTAATTAAAGATGATTCACCGGAAGATGGGGTAGGTGGTGGGTCCTTATTTGATGCTGATATTTTGATATGGGATTTGGATGGAAATTTGACGCGTGGATCCGAAATAGGTTTTCGTGCTATTGTTGAGGGTGGTTTCCTCAGGAAAGGTTATATTGCTGCTGATGGTAGTGAAAAGATTTTATTACGCTATGATCTGTTAGACCGAACATATTCCGGCCCTGATCCCGCAGAAATATCAAAGATTCAATTGGAACTAGTGGTTGCTAACGATTTTGCGATAGAGGTGAGTTCCGATTTGCAAACAGATATATTCTTGAGAAGAGTATTCATACCGGTTGCTCAGGCGCCCGGAAATGTACGTGACTCATCTAACCAGCGTGTTTTAGTTTTTGACTATGGGTTGCCGACAGCTAATCAAATAGCTGGTTTCACATTAGAGTTTGCAGATTTAGATGGCTTCGATGCGTATATGGAAGTAAATATCAATCACCGATGGACGAAATTCCCGAATCCTAACCTTAAGAAACACATGGTGAGTGGAGAGAAATCTACGGCATGGATGGCTAATCTATCGCGGAATGTATATCCATATTTTACTCATGCAGAAGTATTCTACACGCCATCGAATTATGCTACTTCTTTTCGGACAGTACAAGAGACAGGCATTGTTGATTATGCGGACGATCGAAAACTTTATGAATTCGTTGACGATAATGACGATCAGGATAGAGACCCAGACTGGCGTCGTCGCGGTTGGACTAATGGAGACATGAGTATTTTTCCGGGTCTAGATGAAAACAACGACTTTATTTCTGACTTTAATCAGAATGATAGTAACGATAGTCCTAATCGAATTCCTGATTATGAAGAACCATTTTTGAGGTTTCATACGGACAGGCCTGAATTCCTCTATGGTGTCGATATGAACCATAACGCAACAATAGATAGATTTGAAAATGATGAGCTGGCGGACTTACCATACAAACGTGATCGCCGTGGATTTAACATATACTTAGGACGTTATATTTATCCGAACTGGAGAATTACAATAGGTCAGCAAAATATTCGACAGTTGTCTGACAAACGAAAAAATTTGGCGACGTATTTTTTACTCAATGGCGATGAAAATATGTCTTGGGGGCGCTTACGTTTTTATCAGGATTTTCGAAAAGCAGAAGACACTATACGAAACGATTTGATTCAGTGGGTGCAACCGCCCAATTCTCGTGGTGAACTTCGTCCAGTTCGGGATGCGTTGCCAGCACGAAATACTATCATAAACACTACATGGATGGGGCTAGATTTAGCCCCTAAGCCAGGTTTAAAGCTGAAGAATATTTTTCGTTGGCAAACGTATTATCAGTTAGATAGCAAGCGTGCTTTGGATCTGCGTGATATGAACGACCGAACGTCTTTTGTCGGCCTGATAAATAAAGTTGAATATCGTATAAATCTTGGTAAAATGACGCTTATACCCGCTTGGAAGAGTGAATTTCTTCGTTTTTCTTCTTTTAATGCTGGAGAAGCAACTCGCCGTGAACTGAGTGAGGTCGTGATGTTGATCGCTAAGGTGCCTGTTATGTATTCGACCAATATAGAGTCGGGGGTAGAATATCACTCATTCAGACAACTAAAGAGTCCAACACCTCCAAGAGCAGACGATAGCTATAGCGAATTAACTGGGCTTGTGCAATTAACGGATGTCTCAGATTATCAAGGATATCGACTAACAACAGTTCTGGGGTTTTCTGTGAGCAGAGAGATTTCCGAAGTGGAAGGCACTAATACAAGTACAAGGGGTTTTTTAACTGTTTTTGCCGGAGTAGAGAGGTAGATTACTTTTATGTCCCGACAAGATATTAATTTCGAAAGTATGCCTTTGGAGTTTTGCGATGTACGAGAATACTTTTCGATTAATTGACTCTTTCCTGAGTGTAATTGCTGTGATGATAAATGTTTTTATGCGGTTAATAGGTGCTAGCTTTATTTTTTTAGCTTGTCAAGAAGCTCCAACTCCGCCAACTGGAGTGGCTTCTGAAGTTTTGTATGATCATACGATCTTTGCCGATAGATCGCTTGAATCTGCTGTACGTGATATGCTAAATCAGAAAAAAGGAATGTTGTCGCAAGAAGACCTATCAAAGATTGAAAATTTTGATGGATCAGAATTATTGATTGAAGATTTAAAAGGGATAGAGCAAATGTCTGGGTTGCGACGTCTTAATCTCGGAGGAAATTTTATTTCGAATATAGAACCGCTCGCATCTTTAGAGAAATTGCAACACCTTGATTTGTCAGACAACATAATCGCTTCGTTGGATGCATTGTCTGAGTTGGGCCGGTTGTATTCTCTTGACATCTCATCGAATAAGTTAGATGAAATTGAATCGCTGCAGGGTTTGTCTTTGTTGACTTATTTGAATCTTCGCGATAACAAGGTCCAGGACCTTACGCCGTTGAGTAATTTGCGTCGATTAAAATTGATTAGCCTGGACAATAATGAGGTACACACGTTAGAGCCCCTCATGGGCCTTAGACTACTTACAGATCTGGAACTTTCGGGTAATCCACTCGACGATCTGGGACAACTAAATATTTTTGAATGTCGTGGAGTACGCGCAAATTACTATGAACCGTATGAAAATCCGTTTGATCCAGCGATAGAGGAAGATATTCGGAGGGCTTTAGGTAGAGTTAAAGGTCCACTGGTTGATAAATTGCTTGAAAAGCTCACTTTGTTTAATGCTACTGGACCTATACAGTCACTAAGTGGAATGGGTCGTTTGGTAAATGTGGAGTCCCTATTTATACGATTCCTTCCGTCGGAACCCTCCGCTATACCATTTTCTGATCTGACGCCTCTATCGTTACTTACGAACCTAAAAATGTTGACTATAAGAGATACAGCTATCAGTGATCTTGTACCGATTGGAAGCTTGAAAAATTTAACTAGCCTAAGCTTACCAAATACTGATTTGTCAAGCGTGGTTCATTTATCGCCGTTATCAAAATTAGAGTTTTTGAATTTAGCGGAGAATTCAATCTATGATGTTTCATCGCTCACAAACATGAATCGACTTATAACACTTAATTTGACGGGAAATGAGGTGGTGGATTTGTCACCCTTATTAAAAATAGAAGGAATAAAGAGTATCTGGATACGGCGGAACCCACTTTCAATTGACTCGCGCACAAAAATTATCCCAGCATTACGTGAACGTGGGACTTATGTGGCTGGTCCATGAATAGCCGATTTATTTTAGGTTTATTTTGTTTCGTGATTAATGTTTCAGCAGGAGAAAAACTTGTAGTGGGTTATGGCGGAACGCCTTGGCCGGCTATTATGGAGGGATACAGCAAACTTAGTATTTCTCGTGATTCTATTTGGACATGGCAAGTTCGAAGTGGTGAGAATATTGCTCCGGAAGTTCTGGTACGAGGTGGACATGTTTTTTCGACGGAAAAAATTACCGACTCGTTTGGAAGGACAACCCTAGATTTTTCAATTCATGACTCTATGAGAAAAGCACTCGACGGAGATGAAAATACGGCTTTTAATCCTGATGAAATAGGACTGTCGAGACTTTCTTCACTGTATATCGATTTGGGTGGACATTTTGGCGTTCAGCAAATCAAGTTTTTCCCTAGGCTTGATAAGGAGCACCGAGACCTTTATTTACAGGCGTTTGCTTTGGGGTCGGATAAGAAATCCCCTAGCCGTTTTGCTCCAATTGGCAGTATTGCACTTGAGCCTTTTGGTAGTCCCTTTCTAATTTATGCAAATCAAAATAGTCCAAATACTCAGAGCGTAGTTATCTGGCCGTTGCCTAATCAGCCACGGGATGACAAGGAAATGCGTCATATTCGTATCGAGACTTTAAATCAACGCCCATGGGAAATTGCTGAGATTGAGATCATCTCAAATGGTAACGTGGCGCCCGCCGAATTTATTTCACAACCCATTTCTGTTTCAGGTGGATTCCCAGTTTGGGGTCGAGTTCGAATAAATGGTCTATCGGTTGATGAATTGCCGATAATGTTACAAACCCGTACCGGCCCAGATCCGAATCCATTACAATATTTTTTGAGGTTAACAAAATCCCAGACACTCCGTGAGGTTACGAAACTTGGTTGGGAAAATATCGTTACGCTAAGCGATGTTGAGCGCGGTGAAGCGGAACAAGGTCCTGTATTACCTAATCCTGAGTGGAGTGCTTGGGAAGCGGTTACGGATGGGCAGATTATTTCACCATCACCCAAAGAATATATACAGTTTCGTCTAATGTGGAACAAGCCCGGGATGAAAATAGAAACAATTGAGTTTGATTACACCAGTTGGCCTTTGGCACAGAATATAAAAGCTGAAATCGATCCTCAGGTATCCAGTCCGGGAGAAGAGACAGAATTTGTTCTATCCATNNGANNTAAATGCCGAAGAAGATAGTAATATTCCCACATCGGGTTTTAGAAGGCTAAGAATTGGTACTGTTGCCGAAATTGTTGGTGTTGATCGCGTTCTGGTTAAGGATCAAGAGGTTTTTTTTAANACCAGATTGGCTGATTCACAGGGATTTGATATAGAGCTTTGGGATCGGATAGACCCGAATGCCAGTTTTATAGAGATATTTTTTCGTGCTAAAATTTTTGNAGATGGTACTTCTTTCCGTGTTCAGGCTATAGATGAGCGCGCCACCGTCGCCGATCGGGAGATGATTTACCAATTTGCTGAGGTCGATGATGTCGACCCACGTTCGCCAGGTTCGACATTATCTGTACGTTTGGATCCACGAAATAGTCCTTTGGTCGATAACTTTCAAATATCCTCAGAAGTTTTTTCTCCTAATGGTGACGGTGTGAATGATGAACTGTTGATTTCATACAATTTGTTGCGTCTTACGCAACCGGCTCTGGTTTCTTTTGATATTTTCGACCTACTCGGAAATAGAATTCAGCGCGGCTTTGCAGGTAGTGATAATAGTGGCCAGTTTCTGCGGATATGGGACGGTCGAAATCGATACAGGAAGGTTGTTAAGCCGGGTTTCTATATTTATCAATTAAAAGTGGAAGCAGATGCAGCNGATTATTATCTGCAAGGTGTCGTTAGCGTAGTTCACTGATTTGGTATGTATTCATCAGAAGGTATAGGCCAGTTTTTCCAGTATCCTTCTGCATCTGTGCCTCGGCAGATGTAACATAGAGCTCCATCGGGATTTGTTGTCCGGACGTCGGGTGGCATGTAGCGGAGAGTCAAGCCGCACCTTCTTCGATTTGATTGATTCGCTTCCGACCCGTGTAGTAATAGGTCCGTATGTATTGAAATTTGACNCGATCGTAGAGTAAAAGGAACTTTTGATTCTCCCCAATTTTCAGGATCGTGTACACTTTGTCCTAAGACATTGTTTTCTTCTCTAGAGCTATTTTCAAAGGGAATTTGTCCATGAATGTGTGAACCGGGAATTACGGTCATAGGACCATTATGTTCATCTACATCGTCAATCGCAAGCCAGACAGTGATTACTTTACTAGGGGTAAGTGGCCAATATGATGCGTCCTGATGCCAACTTACCTGTTTTTCGTCATGTGGTTTTTTACTGAAATAATGTGTCATGGTGCTTATTATGTCCGGACCGATTAAATCTTCTACATAGTCTAAAATACGCGGTTCGTGTAGTAATTTGTGAATACCCTTGCAATGAAGATGCCATCCATTAATGGAATAATTGTTGTGACCTGCTTTGCTAGCTTTTTGCATTAGATTTTCAAAGTAGGCACGATTTGCTTCGGTTTCGTCTTGATTAAATACATCTAATGGGAATATGTATCCCCACTTATTAAAGTGTTCAATTTGATCAGGTGTCAATTTTTTGGGATTGCTGTTTGTTATTGGGAAAAATTTTAATTGACGATTCATATCGGGATGAGCATCAGAAATAGTCATTGTTTTCCTGTTTGGTATATGATTGAGAGCGCGAGATTATTGTATTAACTCTTCATCCCAGTCAATGTGACGCCTTGGATGAAATACCGTTGGGCTGCAAAGAAGATAACTATTACAGGTATTGCCATTAGAGCAGAAGCTGCCATTAGCATCCCGAATTCACTTCCATGTTCAGACCGGAAATCGAATAAACCCAAAGCTAGTGGATATAATCGCTGATCGTTGATATAAATCAGAGGTCCCATAAAATCATTCCAGGTGTTCATAAATGTGAAAACACAAATTGCAGCGATTGCAGGTCGGGTAAGGGGCAGAATGATTCTCCAATAAATCCCTAGGAAACCACAGCCATCGATTTTAGCAGCCTCTTCCAAATCTGTCGGTATAGCTCGCATAAATTGTCTCAGCATAAAGATAAAAAATGCTGATCCGAAAAAAGATGGGATCCACAAAGCTTCTAAGGTATTATACCATCCAAGAGTTCGAAAAATCATAAATACCGGGATCATGGTAACCTGTCCTGGTAACATCATAGTTGCTAGTAACAAGCCGAATATCAAGTCACGGCCAGGCCAATGAAGACGAGCGAAAGCATAAGCAGCGAGCGAGCAACTCAAGACTTGTCCGATAATCGACATAATCGTTAGAAAGATGCTATTATAGACGTAAGACCAACGGTGCTCTGTCGCTATATAGGCGTTGTAGTAACTATCCATGTATTTGCGTAAAATAGCACTTATATGTGAAGCATATTCAATTTTNATTTCAATTANTAATTGGTTCTTGTCACTATTTACATTTTGTTGATTNTCTGACTTTACNAGAGGCCATATGCCCAATTCGCGTTCGTCACGGTCATCNCGATCTTCTATCTTGAAGCTGATTTCTTGCCAACGGTGTTTACCCAAATATAAAGGGTCTTCCGTTTCATAACGGATTCCCGCCCATTCGGTTGTTATTTTGATATTGTGCCACGATCTGTCTGCTCGAAAAGGTAAGGTAAATCCAAGTAAGTTTTTGGNGTCAATGTCCAAATGGAATNNTCCTGTAATTTTTGCGACTTTGGAATTTGAAAATGAGTAATGCAAAATTCGCGCATCATTTTCATTAGGGGGTCTCAGCCAGTTTTCGTTGCNNTCTACGTTCCAGGTGTTACNGCTCGGATGGGTAGGAAAAATTTGTTGATTAGTTTTTAGNATNAGGGGATCTCGGAATGCAACGCCTCGGTAAATAGTCGCTANCGCATCTCGGATAACAGATAGGTTAACTTGTTTAGTTAAAGCGGTTACGAGGTTTTCATTATTGATATCCCATTCATTTGAAGGTATGCTTCGAGCCGCAACGTGGAAAAGAGCACGTCCGAGGGATTCATTAAATAGTGGTGTATCTTCCCAATCCGTTGGTAGATTTGGTTTTACAGTATTCAATAGACTCTCTGAGGCTCGTTTTTGGAAGTCGCGCCATTGTTCTTTGGTAAATTGGGTTGGTCGGTCAGCTCGTTGAATCGATTCCTCTGTAGAATATGGAGAATTTATAATGTTNCCTGGCATAGTCGGTAGCCAGCGTGGAGGATAAACAAAAAGCTCTTCGTCGTATTTCATGCTTGTGCTAAGTAACCAAATAAAAGGAAATGCAAATAAAACAGATCCCTCGATTAGGGCAAGGTGAACACAGAATTTGAANATTTTCCTNGACTGTAATTTAGCAGTGATTAATAAGCTACCAAGTAAGACAATGACAAATAAAGTAGAGAGATTTTGCCACGCACTATGTAAATCGCCAAATAAAATTAGAAAAGCAAAAAGAATTGCTACGAATAACTCGATAGATAGAGCTAACACTGAAAATAACAGATTCATAATCAGTTGGCTTCGTAGTGGACCCATCGGGGTGCAAGTTTTAACTGTAACAGAGTTAGNGCTAAAATTACTAAAAATAAAATCCAAGCAAGAGCAGAAGCATAACCCATTTTAAAGTAGCGAAAAGCATTGTTGAAAAGGTAATAGGCATAAAAAAGAGTTGAATCGTCAGGTCCTCCTTCTGTCATAATATATGCTTGGGTAAATACCTGCATTGTACCTATTATGCCCATAATTAGGTTGAAAAATATATATGGTGACAACATGGGAAGGGTTACGTTGAAAAATTTTGTAAANGCACCTGCACCGTCTATTTCGGCAGCCTCATACAAATGTTCCGGGATTCCCTTTAGCCCAGCTANCCATATGATCATTCCCGACCCAGCGCTCCATAATCCCATAAGTATGATCGCACTTTTTGATCCTAACCCCCAAGAGGCGCTCTGGAGCCAATTTGGAGGATCAGCTATTCCAATCATACGAAGAAATGAATTGATTAAGCCCACTTCTGGATTTAGAACCCAGATCCATAGGATTGCACTGGCAACGACCGGTACGATAGCAGGTAGATAAAATATGGTTCTATAAATTCTCATACCCTTAATCTCGGTGTTCAACAACATAGCTATTGCTAATCCTGCGATCATGCCTAAAGGAACTCCGAGCATCATATATGCTGTGTTTGCAAGTGATTTCCAAAACAAAAGATCTTCCGAAAAAAGAGAAATATAATTCTCAAGTCCTACAAATTCTGCTGGGTGTAACACGTCATAGNGACAGAAACTGTAGACTATTGATACGAGTATCGGACCTGCTGTTAAGAGTAAAAAACCGATAAGCCATGGGGATATAAAACCCAAGGCAGCTAAGGACTCGTGTGTTAGTATCTTTTGTACTAAAGTTTTACGGCCACCAAACCAATAAATAGCTGCAAAAAACAACACCAGTAAAATCGGAAAAATAGAGAGGAGATAATTCCAGTTTATGGTTTGGTAGGTCTTCTCTCCATATATANTGTCTAATTCTCGCTGGACGCTAATCCGACCTTTTTCTAAAGCTTGTTTGGGAGAATAGGTGTGGCGAACGGCTTTCTCGTAGGCTCTTGCATGTTCGTCCCACAGAAGTTGTCCTACTGGGGTTACGGGTCGAAACCTTGAAACTTGCATGAGATTAGAAAAAGTTAGATATCCATTTTTTATACGGTCCGGAAGTTCCTCATTTTCGACAAAAAACTTATCAAAAGTGCTTTGGTTAATATGTGGCATGGGGGCCATTGACGGAACATAGGATCGCCCACGACTATGTGAATAGCGGGCAGAAATTTCATGACGTAGAGACCATATCCGGTCCGAATTTAAAAATCGGATTAGTTCAAATGCCATTTCCGGATTCTCTGAACCTACTGGTATTGCCCATGAAAAACCGCCAGACCATGTGACAGGATCTTTCCCTTCCGGTGCGGGTGGTGGAGCTACNCCAAAGCGTAAATTTGGTGCGTAGTCTGCTATATTGTTTAGGGTCCAATTCCCATCGATTTTCATTGCAACTTTGCCGATAAAAAAAGGATCGAATTCTCCCGATTGAAAGGCNCTTTGGAAGGCATCTACTTTTTCTATCCCGCCTAAAGAGTCGTATATCTTGACCATGTAGCGAAGAGCTTCTGCTATTCGTGGTTCGCTTANAGTACAAATTCTTCCATCATCACTCATGAATTTGCCTTCGTTTAGCCAACCGTAGATATAGAGCCAGCTATTTCCAAAATTTGGTGCAAATCCGAGTCTTGACATCTGACCATCTGAATCGTATTCAGTCAACCGAATAGAATATTCTTCAAGCTCTTTCCATGTTTTAGGTGGTAATGCGATCCCGTGTTCATCCACTAGCCCGGCACGCTCTAAAAGAGCTTCGTTGTAATACAGTGCTCGGTTATCTGTACTGTTGGGGATCGCATACACACTACGATTTTCCCCGTCTTTAGCAAAACATGCTTCTTGCCAACATGCGTCAAAAAATTTTTCAGGATGGATACCCTGAAGCAATGTGACGAGTGTATTAGTTTTAGTTAGGATCTCAGGTCGTGTTTCCGAATCAAGGGTTTTAAGTAGATTTCGGGAAAGATCTAATTGTAAACTAGCGCCACGCTCACTTAGGTAAGAAATGATGAGGTTTAATTTTTGTTGAGCGGTTTTCAAATCTTCCTGAGTGACGGCTTCTCGAAATTGAATAGCGATTTGTTCTTCTTCAAGGCTACGAATAATTAGTTTGTCCAGTGGTTTAAATGCATCTCGCGCCGCCCATTCGCCAACTGAGAATCGGTCCTGCTGTAACATATCTGGCGGACTGCCACCGGCAATGCCACACATTAGTTTTTGTGGATCCATACCNCCNCCTGAACCGGTTGAAGTAACTACGGTCCATCCGGGATGTTCTATTTCAAATTGACGGAGAGCCGCTGTTAAACCGCGGTCGTTGTTTACTCCCCATACAATCAGCTCTGAAGCTTGAGAGGGCAATACATAAAGAGTTAGGACGAAAATTCGTATAAATTGAATCAAAATGTCTTCTANAAGAATAACTCAGATTAAAATAAAGTGTAAAAAGTCATACGATTTTATTAATAGTGGTTGTATCAAAGGGCTATGCGTTGCNGATGTCAAATTTTAGGGTGTGCTTGTTTATTTTTAAGTTTCAGTTGATCNATAATACAGNAGTAAATATAAGTTTTTTTTAGGATATCGACTATAATATTTCAAGGTATTACAATAGTGCAGTGTACTTTGCTTTCGTTCCCGACCCGATCTACCGCAGAGATACCAACTTCATTTAATATACTGGTAATACTATTATTCTCTTCTCTTAATGGTAATGAATAGTCTCTTGTGCTATTAGGTAGGATGATATGACGCCAACTGGCCCCCCGTCGCTCATAAATCACCCAATTTCGAACATCCTCGGTGTGGGTGTGATCCCAGGAAATTGCTAGTTCTTTTTCATGGACTCTTAGTAATAAAGTTGGGGAGTTTGGTGGGCTGTTGTCTATCCAAGGTGAAGCGGGGACAAGAGCTTCTTTATTATATGTTCCAACGCTCAAAGAATCTGCAATGCCAAGCATATTGTTTTTGAGTGGTGTTATGTTGAAATGTATGTGTCCTGGACTGAGACCGCCCATAGCTCGTGCGATCATAATTTGATTTATGATTTCGTCTAAGCTACGCTGATCTTTTATGCCGCTGGTAAAAAGCCCCGGCCAGATGTGTCGTTTCTTCGTATTTTGGCTATTCCACCAGTCTAAGAGTATGGGATAACTTTGTTCAATTTGTCGTGTAGGCCAGTAGAGTTGGGGGGCTAAGTAATCTACCCATCCCTTTTTTAACCAAAGTCTCGCATCTGCATAAAGAACTTCATATTGGTCGAGTCCCTTTATTGAAGCCGGGAAACCGGGCCTCCATATTCCAAATGGGCTAATACCAAATTTTACGTGAGGTTTTTCTTTTTTAATACCGTGATAAATTCGTTCGACGAACGTATTTACATTTTTGCGGCGCCAGTCACTCAAAGCAAGACGGCCGCCCTCTGAAACGTATGTTTCCCAACTCTCATGGTCTGGGAAATCATGGTTTTCATTCAGAGAAGGATAGGGATAGAAGTAGTCATCAAAATGTATACCGTCTACATCATAACGTTTCAAGACATCCATTATAACAGCAAAGGAATGATTTTGATTTTCAGTATTGCCTGGATCGAGCCACCAATTACCATCTTTGTTTAGTTGAACAGCGGATAAGTTCTTTTTGCTATTTATTACAGACGCTTCATCGATAGGTCCGCCTTGACTATGGTGTGCTCTAAATGGATTAAACCAGGCATGCAACTCCATGCCACGGGCATGAGCTTGTTCTATCCAATAGAGTAACGGGTCATATGATGGAGTAGGTGGATGACCTTGTTTTCCGCTCAGAAAGTAAGACCAAGGCTCTATAGGGCTTTNGTAGAGAGCATCGCATTGAGGGCGAATTTGAAGTATGATAGTGTTCAAGCCCAAAGAAGATGCTGAATCTAAAATTACGTTGGCCTCCTTGCGTTGCTCTCTACTGTCTAACCCAGGCTGTGAAGGCCAGTCAATATTACCTACAGTTGTAACCCATGCTGCTCTAAATTCTCTTTGTACGCGTGGAATTGTCGTCGGTTCTGTTTGGAAATTAAGGAGGTGGAGTTTATTGCACCCGGTAGCAAACAGTNAAAATAAAATAATCACTAATCTTTGATATAACCATGGAANGATTGTGGATGACTGCATNTTATANATTTTGAACATAGACTGTTATTGTANTTAAATTTGGGTGGGTTTCAATCCTAACAAGACAAGGAGCCATGTTCGATGCCAGTAAGCACTGTTTATATAAGGACTTTCTGCAGATGGCCAGTTTGTCCAATAGGTTTCATTGTGCGGAATTCGATGATAGAACTGTAGTAAAGGTATCGCGGGTAGTTCGGGTATCCAGATCTGAAGAGCCTTCTGAAATAGGATCACCAGTTCAGGATCTTTTGGATCTGTTTCGCCCATCTGATCTACAATTTTATCAAAATTAGGATTGCTCCAGCGCCAAAAATTGGGCGTAGAAGTGCCTGTTGGCTGTACGAACCTGCTGTGGTATAAGCGTAAAGTAAAGTAGGGATCTCTGACCGAACCTCCATGTCCAAAGATGAACGATTGCGAGTGGCCTGAAGCCATTCGCGTATAACCGTCTGAGGCTTGTCGGAACTTAGCATCAATTCCTGCCTGTCTAAGTTGTTCGACGAGAACGGGAGCAAAATCTAACATGAACTGATACACATCTATAACTAGATTGAGACGATTCCCACCTTTTGACCAAAAGCCTTCATCATCGAGAGAATAACCTTTGCCTTGCAAGATTTTTGCAGTTAGTTCGGGATTAAATTTATCAATGGGATGGTGTTCGAGTAAACTATTAGCAGAATGCACGTATTTTCTCAAGGCAGGGAAATCTGGAAATGGTAGCGTGGTAAACTCACCAGCGCCTTGCATACCAATTTCTGCTAACTGTTTTCGGTTTATGGCATAGTTAATTGCCCAGCGTATTTCGTGGTCGTTATATGGTGGCTCTAGGTTATTGAAGCCAAGTGATATAGGCCACCAATCTAGGTAGCCATAGGGAGGAGCATTTCCCGACCAACTTGTTACATTTGGGTTTTGTTCCAAGAGTGTTCGCATGTTTGCGGGGAGTAAAGTACCGCAAATATCTAAATCGTTTGAAAGTATATTTTGAACGCGTTTTGCTTCGTCCTGTCTGGGTAGATATATGATCCGCTCGACATGAGGCAGATCCTGAAAGCCAATCTCATAGGCCCACCAGTCTTCTCTACGGTCATAAATGCGTTGCTCCGGCGTAGAAACTACAAGTNGAAATGGACCGGTAACAACAGGTAGATTTATACTGAGGTCTAAATTCTTNAAGGTCAAAGGATCTTCATGCTGCCAGATGTGTTTTGGAATGATCGGAACACCATTGTCAAAGTTGTGGGTAAAGTAGGAAAAAATAAAACGGGGGTTCGGACTTGTTAGGGAGATTTTTGCCACTAGATCATTTACAGCTACCGCCTCTTTTACCCATTTTTTCATATCAACTGAAAATAGTAAGGTAGGCGCATTATTTTTTAGCATGTTTATGGTAAAAACTAGGTCATGGGCTGTCCATGGATGCCCATCACTCCACTTTACGCCTTGCTTTATTTTGATTATGACTTCAGTATAGTCTTCTGAAAATTCGTGACTCTCAGCTATCCAAGGGGTAATAGTACCCTCTTTGCTATAGGCGTTATAGAAATAAAGTGGTTCATAAAGGAAATTATAACCNGTNGTNGTTGTCGCGCCGACTTGGAAAGGATGGAATAAATCAAAGTCCTTGAACTGCCCCGCACAGGCATCTGGTAAACAGTCAGAAATGAATGTGCGATTCCGCGGAACTTGCTTNAGTTCTGGACTACCTTCTATTTGTGAATTCCCGCAGGCTCCTAAAAATAAAATTACACTTATGAATAACCATTTAAGATTCATATCCAACAAGAGTGAATCCTTCCTTTGGGAGGAATAGGGATATTAGTCACTTCCTGGACCTACGGCGAGCAAGCCTCCGTCAACTGGGAGAGAAACACCAGTAATACATGCAGCTGCGGGTGAACATAAGAACACAACGGTTCGTCCTATATCCTCGGGTGTACCTCTTCGTTTCAATGGGACCCATTTTGCATGTTCACAGTTCATACTCCCGATTTCGGGAGGAGTTGAATTGTAGACGTGGTCCGTATTCATATGTCCCGGAAGAACAGCGTTGCAACGAATTCCATGCGATCCTAGGTCGACGGCCATACTTTCAGTTAATCTCAAGACACCAGCTTTTGCTGCTCCGTAGGCTGTGTCTCCTTTCCATGCACGTGCGCCATGGACGGAAGAGGTACTTACAATAGCTCCACCATTTCCATGCTCCACCATAGACAGGGCGGCACGTTGACTGCAAAGAAAAAACCCCTTTAATCCGACATCTAAATTTTGATCCCAATTATCTTCGGTTAATTCTAAAAATTTTTGACCTGTTCCTCCNTATGGGTTGTTAACTAAGATGTCTATGCATCCAAAATCTTGTAAAAAGTCGTTNAAAAGCCTGTCGACTTGATCACTCGATGAAATGTCAGCAGAATAGAATTCTGCCTTAACTCCCAGATTTCGGATGAGTTCCAGAGTGTATTCGGCATCTTGATCGTGATCAAGGTCATTAATTCCGACGTCGCACCCTGCATCAGCTAATGCGAGGGCAATTCCTCGGCCAATTCTACGTTTTCCCCCGGTGACGAGAGCTTTCCTGCCTTTGAGAGGGGATGGATCTAATGGCATAACAAAAAACTCCTTCTTNAAAAGTCAAAATTTTCTAATTAACGATTCTGCTAAAGATCGCATATTTACAAGTATTCTTCAATATTTACAATAATGGCGGTTAAGAATATGATTATTTAGTTTGTCTTTATTGCGATTTCTTTCTCGAGAATTAACAGAAAGACCAGATAGACTGTCATTGGTCGGTAAAAGAATATTGGATTACAGGGAGTGCGTTAGATGGCACAAATAAAACAGAGTATAGATTGGGATACTAAAGTAAAAGAAGTTTTTGGGAAATCTACTTCAGCTGAAATCCCGTTATCGCAAGGTGGNGCAGGAGTGAGGTTTCATGGGATCGATTTATGTGATCCTCTCACTCATANAGAGGNCGATTTTTTTCTAAAGGCTCTCGCCTATTGCCGAATTGTATGTATATCAGGTCAAGACCTCTCCCGTTTCTCTCTTGATCATTTTGAGCGTTTTTCTAACCATTGGGGGGCGCCTGTCCCTCATCCAAACAATTTTATGCGCGGTGGAAAACCGGCTCAGTCTGATGGCGATAGTGATGGCCCATTTGAACTTATTCCTTTTAAAAATAGGTCTGTATCTAAGGCAAACGAGACTTTCCCTGATAAATTGAGATGTTTATTGCATGAGTCGCCTGCAGTTTTGGTGGTNTCAAATTTTAACGGCCCTGTAAATGAGCGAGAATGTGAACGAGTGGACGAAGGTGGATCTTGGCATACAGATATTGAATACGAACCGCTACCCATTTACGTCTCTATGTTTTTAGCCCATAAGGTTCCAAGTAACCGTAATGATGAAGGTTCTTGGGTTAACAAATTGGAGCGTGAGGATACTGGTTTGGGTCCATATTTTGAAGGTTCAGATTCAGACCTTATGAAGTTACGGTTACGGTTACCATTGAATGGTGAAACGGCGTTTGCCGATACCGCTGCGGCGTTTGCGACTCTTTCGGAAAAAAAACAGCAGATGTTAGCTGGCTTGCAAGTGCGCCGTAGATTGAATGCTGGCGATGAAGGTTGGCTGGCGCCGTTGGTTCGTGTGAATCCCATTTCGGGTCTTTCTTCGTTGCATAGTCCCATCTGGGCGTCTAGGCCTCGAGTACGACCTGCTGTGGAAATTGAAGGGATGAGTTCAAGTGAATCNCGGGTATTTTTGGACTCACTTGAGAAACATATTTTACAGCCTCAATTCCGTTATGATCATGAGCATGTGGAAGGCGATGTGACTATTTGGGACAATTATATGACTCTACATAACTCTCCCCCGATCAAGCATGATATAAAATCTATCGGGGATGCTCGTCTCTTATATAGACTGAGCTGTAAGGGAAACCCCTCTTTGGCGTTACCACGTAAAGATGATCCGGATTGGCTGAAAAAACATATTCCCGGAGAGTATATAACACCGTCGGATATATTAAATTCATAGAGTTTCTTCCCGTTCGAAATTAAATCTATCAGTATGTTTATAAATTGGACAAACCTGCAACGTTCCGTTCTTCTGAATTTGCGTATGTTTGGAACCAGTTATGTAATTTAGGCTCCATCAATTTGCGATAAATTGGGGGGGCAAGTAGTGCTAAATAGATCCCGCTTAAATATCCCCAAGGNAGCGTTGGCGCGTTCGGNAGTGGTTCAAGTTTCCAAAATGGCAAGGAACTTTTTTGGTGATGATGACTATGACGAGTCAGGAAAAAAGTAATCGTACTACTTACCCANGCGTTAGAATTCCAGGAATGACGAGGTTCTATTCGTTGTCCAGATATGCGTACAAGCCCGTAATGTTCGATATAATTTACAGCTTCTAAAAGTAATTTAGCCCATATCATGGCGCATAAAATAACGACGGCACTCAANAANCCGCCGAAATATAATGCTACCAGTGGTATGAGTAATGACCTGCCAACGGCTCTGATATAACGGTTCTTAAAAGAAATGAATATCAAATTCGTTTTGGATAGACGGTTTTTTTCAATTTGCCACGCATTTACGTACTCGCCATNAATTGAACGTAAAATGAAACGATATACATTTTCACCTCGCCGTGCTGTTGCGGCATCCTGAAGAGTTCCAACATTTTTGTGATGTCCATGATTATGCTCAATGGGGAAAACGCTATCCATACTTANAGCCATTAGCCAATTTCCATGCTCCATTAACGCATTGCTTTTTCTTCTATGTAAACANTCGTGCGCAACGCTCGTGCCCACTCCACCGATTAAAAGACCCACGCTGAGAATAAGTCCAATCAATTGAAACAGTGAAAATTCAGATCGTGGCTGAGGCAACAAGACTGTTACATTTGTAATGTGAGTGCTAGTAGTCGTTAAAACAGTTACTGCTATCAGAAATAGAAGATTAGGAAGTGTGGCGAATAGTAATAAATTTACTCTCAGAGGGCTTATGTCTGAAAAGGTTGAATAGTCTTCAGGTAATATATAGTCACCTAATATCACCGTTATGGATAGGGCTACAAAGAAAAACCAAGGATACCAACCTCCTGCCAAAACGCTCAGAGAGCATAGGAGTATCAGGGCGTGTGGGAAACAAAACCTGAGCAGCATCATATCGTTTATTTTCGATCTTTTCTAAATGAATCCAAATTTAGTGTAGGGAAAAATAAATACATAATTCGTTGAACTCAAATCCAATTTAATCTTTGAAAGGCTGCGAGTGGGCAGGTCACACTCGTCAAATAAACAGGGTTCTGTCTATGGTTACCATCGGGATGGATGCATTCAAAAGGTGCTCCAAATTCATCTCCCTGTCGGAAATCATCAGATTTTAACTGCTGGATGTATTCGGTAGCTAGGTTTTTTCCGACGTCAGGATTTACTTGAGAAATTGCGTAACAGATCCACCCTGTGGGAGTGTTCCAATAGGCGCCGTTTTGGTAGGTGTTTTTGGGAAAGGATCCAATATCAACAGTTTCTTCCCATACTGTTTCATTACTAAAGTCATTGTCCGTTGGCACATGCCTTATGTTCCCCTTCCAAGCAATAGTATTGGCATCTAAAGCTTTTATTAGCGCATGGCTGATTTTTCGGGATTGACTAGGATTTAAAATACCTACGTAGACAGCGAACGCGGATCCCCAGATATCTAATTGATTACTTTTTCCGGTGGAAGCGTGAAGTAATCCGTCTTTATCGCAAAACCTATCGAAAATATTATTCGCGATTTTGAAGGCGATTTCTCGGTAATGATTTGACTGATTAGACTCCCCAACGACTTCAAGCAAATCTACCATTTTTAATGCAGCTCGATAACGGAGAATTGAGCAAAATAAAAGATCTCCAGAGTGGACAACAACATCGGTGAAACCAAAATTCACGCCTCGTTTACTTAATTCGCAATATACCAAACCAGTCTCCGGATCTGTAGGTGGTATACTGAATGCCTTTTTGAGACGACTTAAAAGTGAAATTCCCTTGATCGGATCTTCTAAAATATGTTGTTTTTTATAGACTTTTGCTGCGTACCAGGCCATTTCTATAAAAAAGTAGTGGTTATCAAAACTTGGGAAATAACCGAAAGGTTGGCCTTGTTCTTGGTATGATGCACCGCCGGGGAAATATATTGGCACACCATCGAATCCAATGTGGTCAGCAATAGATCCTTTCGGGACAAAACTACCGGATGGAGTTTTCCAATCTTCTGTAGCTTGTGTCTCCGCAGTTAGGATGAGGGCATGCTCTAATTCCTTGTAACGAATTAATCCACATTCCAAGGACTGAGCAAAGTCACGAACCCAGAAGCAGGGGTAACATTCACGGCCTCCCGGACGAATGAGAGTATCACCGGTAGTATTTTTTGCACTACCAACAACTGATTGGTCTGGATAAACTCGTGACGACTCAAGAACGTCCTTAGTTAGTTGTTTTAAAAATTGCATTGATGCGGAGAAATTCTGATCGTAATTAGACATTATTTGCATATCTGTTGATATTGCTTCAGGTTACTAAATATTGATTCGTGAAAGATCAATTACTTAGGGGTAGAGCCTTTGAAAATTTATGTTATTGGCGACAGTATATCAATCCAATATGGAACTTATTTAGAATCTCAATTGAAGGGTATCATGGAGTATTCCCGTAAAGGTGGGATTGAAGAAGCCTCCGTTAATTTTGACCATAAGACTGGAGCAAATGGGGGAGATTCAAAAATGGTACTTAATCATCTACAATTGATAAAAGAAGCGGGAAGTATAGATGCGGACGTAATTGTAGTAAATTGTGGGCTTCACGACATAAAAACGGATCCAGGTACAAAGCGAAAGCAGGTTGAAATTGACAAATACGAAGAAAATCTATTTTTAATTGTCAACCTAATAAAAGATTTGCCACGTGAAATGGTGTGGGTTCGTACGACTCCATGTGACGAAGGTATACACAACAACTCTGGGGTGAAATTTCATCGGTTTTCCGAAGATTGTTTGGAGTATAATTCTGTAGCAGACCGTGTAATGCAACTTAAGAATATCCCTATTATCGATTTACATAGTTTTACATCTAATTTGGATGAAGATCTTTATTGTGACCATGTTCACTTTCATCAATCAATACGGCAACAACAAGCCGCTTATATAGCGGGGTGTCTAAGCGGCCTTTTTAGTTCGCACTAGCTGGATTGATTTCTGACAAATGATTATAAGATGGTAATTAATTGTGTTGTTTTATAGTGAGTTTTCGAACATAATCTCATTTATAGATAATTGGCCTGGTTTGGGCCATGGGGTTTTTATGCCTTTGCCAATGGCTACCATGGGCCCGATAACATAGTCTTTCGGAAGTTTGACTAACTTTTTTAGACCTTCCAATTCATAGCCAATCATTGGACATGAATCATAGGCTAATGATTGTGCTGC
Organism: Gemmatimonadota bacterium; assembly: GCA_002693325.1. GTDB lineage: Bacteria > Latescibacterota > UBA2968 > UBA8231 > UBA8231. The sequence goes on from NZPK01000118.1 coordinate 20,611, forward strand.
CAACATTAAGGTCTGCATTGCCATTCCAATGGAACGCTGAGCTTCTTCCTGTTGAAAAATTTTTCCTCTGGATTCGTGAAAAGGTCCGACAGCATTTACTACATCTTCGGTGACGTCTATCGGGGCATTTATCCAATATCGTTTAGGGTTTTTTGCCCAAGCTTTAGTGTCAGCCGTGAACAACACGAGTAAGGAGGCATCTGTTATCTGTGCTTGGCGACAGTATTCTTCTCGTATTTTTTGGCGGAGAGTCGGGTCGCGTAGTATAACCAATCGCCAATGCTGTACATTGAAACTTGTTGGTGCCTGAATTGTAGCTTCTAATAAAATTTTTTCTTCTCTTTTAGATAATCGATGTGTGCTGTCAAAATGCTTGACGGACCGTCTTTTATAAATTGCTTCTATGATTTCCATTTGAATAGAATGAATCCTTTTGCAATGTTTTAATGATGTGAATAATCAAGTTAGGGAACAAAAAGACTGTAGGCAAAATCAGATTTTTACTGGGAGAGAGGAAAATAATTTAGTTGAATTTGCAAAAGTTATTCTAACGGACATCATAAAATGTATTTAAAGGTTAGCTTATGAGCTGGGGAAATTAGTTTTTTATAACTTACTTTAAATAATTGATCTTCAATTTGAAAAGTGATATTTTTTTGTAGAGATTTTCAGGAAATGATTTGATTTAATCGGCATAAAAACAATTTTCGGTCAATAAATCTATGAGCGTGGGCGAATGAAAACTAGGTAATTGGAGGTTGTCAATATTTGAAACTTTATTACAGCACCTATGGGATGAAAGAGCTCAATATCTTTGAGAGCCTACCGCGACTCAAAGATATGGGCTACGAGGGTATGGAAATTGCAGTGACACCAGGTTGGCCGACTGATCCTCAGTCTATGGATCTTGGGGCTCGTAAAAAACTCGCTAAACTGTTCTTAACACTAGCTTGGCCTTCTCCAGCATTGATGGCGCTTTTGTCTCCATGCGTTGAAGGTGAAGGTAGACCGGCCAAGTTGGCGCAATTCCGTGATACTTTTGAGTTGAGTCGTGACTTGCGCCTGAGTGAAGAGCGTGTTGTCGTAAGTACGACTCTCGGTCATCCGAAACCGACTTGGAATCAAGGTAAGGGACGGATCGTCGACCTTGTCATGGAAGTAGCCGACATGGCTGCGGAATATGATGCGGTTGTTGCGATTGAGCCACACGCTGGAGATGATTTCGAAACTCCCGAAAAGGCGGCTTGGTTAATGGAACAGACGGACCATGAACATCTCGGGCTAAATTTTGATTATAGCCATTTTGTTGTTGAGGGTATAGACCTGAATCACTCGCTCGATCTAAATCTAAAGTACGCGGTTCATAACCATATTAAGGATGGCTATCTTGATGACGAGGGACGGATCTGTTATCAGTTACCAGGTAATGGTAAGCTTGACATGAGTTATTATTTTCGTGCGATGCGCGATGCTGGATGGGACAGTTACATTTGCCCCGAAGTTACTGGTCAAATATGGAATCAGAAAAATTATGATGCTTGGAGTACTGCTGAATTTTGCTATAACGTTTTGTCAGATGCGCGGGCATCATTGTAATCGATTCGTAATTTGAATGGTTAGGGGACATAGTTAAGAGTTTTATTCCTCCGCTATGCGAGAGGGCCCATCGGCTTACACATTTTACTCAACAGCCCCTATCGATCGTAGAAATTCCTGTGCTTTTTTATTTCCACTTTCTATTGCTAAACTGAGTGGAGTAAGTTTATCTCTAAAAATTCGACTGTTCATGTCAGCTCCATTATCATACAAAAATTTTAACGTCCCTA
>NZPK01000119.1 GCA_002693325.1 Gemmatimonadota bacterium
TGGTTTGTTTGATAAAATCGAGGGGACGCAGTATTTGCCACAAGGCGAAGATGCTCCACTAATCACAATCATTACTGATNGTAAAACTTTAACTCCANTAAAACTACAGGGCAAAAAAAAAAACACCCAATTACTGATATACTTTCCTGATGAAACTATAGTAGAAATCACATTAAAGATCCATCGAAGTCATATTACATTCAATGTTACNAATATTCATTCCANTAAAAAAATNGAGCTACTATCGTGGGGCCCTTGGCCAACGTCTATCAACCAAACAATAGGTGAAACNGTTGGCATTGTGCGAAACAACAAATTCGCAGTCGGGATACAAGCATTGAACGCAAAAACATTAGGTGGTCGGCCATTNAGAGACGATGATGTCATGCCAACCTANAATATTTTTGACAACAATNATTATAAAGACATATCCGTTGAATACCAAGACCAACAACTTTATCGTGGAGACGTTGCCATCGCCACTGAGAATGGATCAGCCCTCCAAGCCTATACACGTGATCGAAGTCTTCCAAGAAATATCCAAAATTGGGGTCATGATCAATTTATCTCACCTNCGTACAATGANGGTGGAGTTATGGGATCTCNAGTCGCTCTTTTCGGTTGTCCAATTGAGAAGCTTATGTCTACNCTCGAAGAAATCGAACTAATTGAAAATCTCCCTCACCCCACGATTGATGGAGAATGGGCAAAAACTTCTCCCAAAGCCACAGAATCCTACATCATCATGGATTTCAGTGAAAAAAACATCAACAACGCTATAGCTATAACTTTAAAATCTGGACTCAAATATCTCTACCATAGTAGTCCATTCGAAACATGGGGTCACTTTGTCCTAAAAAAGANTTTATTTCCTAATGGATATGATGGCTTTAAACACTGTGTGCAACAAGCTAAGAAAAAAGACATTAATATCGGATTTCACACCCTTTCGAATTTTACCACNACAAATGATACCTACGTCACACCTGAACCNGATAGTCGACTCGCAAAAGTAGGAAGNACCTTGACTATGTCACATATAAGCGATANCACAAAATCAATTCCAATACNNGATCCTCAATTTTTCANGAAAAAGACAACTTTAAATGCAGCAAAAATCGGAANGGAAATCATCACATATAGCTGCGTNAGTACAAAACCTCCGTGGAAATTACTTAAATGCAAACGTGGGGCCTTTGGAACAAAAAATTCTCCACACTCCGTAGATTCAAGTATAGATAGATTGCTGGACCATCCCTATCGTGTTCTTCTTTCAAATATGGACCTAGCTCAAGAGCAGGCACGGCGATTAGCAAACTTTTGTAATTACACAGGATCTATGCAATTGTCTTTTGATGGGTTAGANGGGAATTGGGCTAGTGGCTACGGACAATATGGTAGGACACTTTTCACATATTCATGGTATAATGCACTTAAAAAGAGCCTAAAAGGGAAAATNTTCAATGACGCTAGCAATCCTGGTCACTTCAATTGGCATATAAATACACGAATGAATTGGGGTGAACCCTGGTACTCTGGATTCAGAGAAAGCCAAACACTTTATAGACTCAAAAATCAACATTATTACAGTCGTAATCTCATGCCTCGTATGCTTGGTTGGTTTGCTCTTCGTGACAACACGAGCATTGAAGATGCGGAATGGTTATTAGCCCGGGCCGCCGGATTTGANGCTGGATTCGCACTTGCAACAGATATAAAATTCAATGCAAATCAAATTCTCGCCAAAAATCAAAAAGAAAGGAAGGTAACAAACAATTCATCCTGGATACTCGAAACGATAAATTGTTGGGAAAATGCAAGAAGGAATAATGTATTTCCAGAACAACTGAAAAAACAATTACAAGATATAAAAAAGGAATTTCATTTAGACCAAAAAAATAATCGTTGGCAATTATACCCCGTTTATTCAACAAAGGGTCCTATACATATAAAACGTAGATTCCTGACTATACAGACTCCCTATTCAGATTGCCCGTTAACCGTAATAATTGAAAATGTTGGAACCCGTACCATCACCGAACTAAGCCTTAATGACGATATGGGAAAACCTCTTGTGAACCGTTTAAAATTAAAGCCCNGTGAAAAAGTACGTATCGACTACAAAGGAAACATTGTTTACCATGATGTTGAATGGAAGATTTTGGATGTAAATAATCTGGAGAAAAAATTACGCCTCGACGGTACTCCAAAAAAAATTATATTGGATTGGTCTGATAAAATATCGGGACAGAAGCTCAAAATCGAGTGCCGAATTTTGGGTAACCCTTGGTTGCTTGAAAAGCCTTTTACACCTAACGGAGATTTAAAATGTCTGGTAAAATAACCGAAGTAAAATGTTTTACCCTACAAGTACCTTTCGTAGACCGTATACGGGAAGAAATGGAAAGAGCAGGTATCCACACCTGGTCCGAATTAGAAATTACACGNGTTACAACAGATGCAGGTATCATCGGATGGGGTGAAACCATTCAAAATTATACTTGGGGAAGAGTTAGTGATCACCAACGAATCGTCGGACGCTCTCCGTTTGAAACTATGTGGGATGATAGCTTAGGCGCAGGATTACAAATGGCTCTCTTTGACGCAGCCGGCAAATTAGCGGACGTACCTGTTTACCGTCTCTTAGGAACAAAATGTCGCGACTGGTGTGCTATCTCATTCTGGGACCACGATATGTCACCAGAAAAATATGAGATTGAGGCCCGTNCCGCCGTTGAGNTAGGATATACATGCATGAAGATCAAAACTCGGCCATGGTTTGATGTTTATGAGACTATTAGACGTATTTCAGAGGCAACCCCCGAACATTTTCGTATTGACGCAGACTGGAATGCATTTCTAAACAATGCCTCCAACGCAATTCCAATCTTAAGAGAATTAGAAACCACTTTCCCAAAAATCAAAATATTCGAAGATCCAATACCACGCCATGACGCTTCCGGAAACAGGTATATGCGATCNCAAATAGAAAGTGCTATTGCTCATCATTACGGGGTTATTGGACCTCGAGAAGGCATTGAGATGGGTGGTGTTTGTGATGGTTGGGTATTAGGGGGAGGCGTATCGCAAATCATGAAACAAGGTAATACAGCTGATGCACTAAGTATGCCATTTTTTCTCCAAATGGTGGGGGCTGGTCCAACGACGGCACTTTCTCTGCATTTAAGCGCAGTACTCAAACAAGCCCAGTGGCCTACNATTACCTGTCACGAATTATATGAACATCACCTACTATCCGAGAGAATTTCCGTTGTCGGAGGACATGCTCGCGTACCAGAAGGTCCGGGTTTAGGTGTTGAAATGGACAATGATATTTTGGAAAAGTATCGTGTCGATAAAGCCGATCACAATCTTCCACGCCGCCTAACTAAAGTAATTCGACCTTCTGGAGTGAATATCTATTTCACTAACTCCGGACAAAAATGGACATTTTTTGGTAACGGTAATCAGCCGGTAGATGATTGGGGTTGCAGAACAGAACTCATAGAAGACGACGGGAGTGCAGATTTTGACAAACTTTATACTCGGGCCAACGANGCNCCCGTTATCACCCACGAATAGGTTACGAAAAAATGAANAAAAAAAATGCGAATGAGATTCCATTGACAACAGTNGAAGCAGGACAAAATACCCAAACACAAATTTTAATCGGGCCCGAGGAAGCNCCAAACTTTGCAATGCGACGTTTTATAATGCAACCTGGAGGCGGAATGCCCAAACACACNAATAAAGTAGAGCACGAACAATATGTACTCCGAGGAGAAGCTACAATCGGGATTGGAAATCAGGAAATCAACGTAAAACAAGACGATGTCGTATTTATTCCGGCCGAAGTNGCGCACTGGTATCGNGCTGAAGGAGACACACCTTTTGAATTTCTATGCATTGTGCCAAACTCCACCGATGAAATAAAAATAGTCGATTAAAATGGAGTGCCGCNTCAGAGTGTACTAAGTTTTTACCGTAAACATATAAATTAACAAGCTTCCCAGATTGATCTCACCCGATCTTTCATAATAATAGCCTCTTGCCAACGATCCGATAATTCTTTGCCATCCGCACCCTGAATCGCATAAGTTGGCGGACCCAATTCTACCACGAACGTTAAAACATCCCCTTCATTTGCACGAGATTTGAAACTCTTAAATCCATACTCCCACCAGCTCTCATANAGGTCTACCCAGACTTGATTGTGAGGAAACTGTGTTGGGACCTGAACTTGCTCACGCGAGGCAACACGTCCATGAAAGGCGCCACAACGATCTAAAATCTGTTCCATATAGCGTTGATTCTGTTCTGAAAGAGGTGGACCGGCAAATTCGCGTCCAACAAGAAAGTGCGAAAGGTCTCCACATAAAATCATATCTGGCACAGCCTCAATTAAATCCAAAGTAAAATACATATCCGTAGTCATACGGTCTCGATGCGTTTCAAAAAATAGTTGAAAACCCGCTTCTTTGGCCATGTCCATGCAGCGCACTATATAGGGTATTCCTTCTGCCACTTTTCGCGGCATAGGCATCGGTTGTAAATTTATATGCGATGCACCACCATCTAATGCTGCCTTGATATCATCGTTAAAATCCTCGGATTTTAAAGGAAAGACTATATTTGAACGTTTGAGTCCATATCTTTCACATAATGGAACCATAGCTTCACGGTGCTCTTTCTCTTCCATTAAAAATTCCACACCGTCAAAACCAGCTTCCGCTATTTTAGATAACTTTTCTTCCATACTCCATTCTGTGTCACTATTGAAAGGTAATCCGGCCATACCCCAATAAGATTGGTAAACTTGTAATTTCATCTGAACTTCCTTTTTTACTTGATAAAGTCATTATCTGATTTATTAGATTTCATACTAACAAACCTAGCCCAGTAGCGCCAATCAAATGGCCTATTTTGCAAGTAACCACCATTTTATATGTTTACTTTTACAATTAAAAAAAAGNTATAATCTTTGATCAAAATTCAAAGTCCATTCTTACTATTCCTCGGAGACGCTCAGGATCAACTTGCTGCAAAAACAGCTGACGGCATAGCCTACTGGCGTCCCCACGAATGCGTTGGACAATTGCGTTTACCTGGCTGTGCAGCCGACGTAGGATTGCCAGATCGAACATTAGCTGAAGCCCGAAAAGATGGCGCTAAAACTTTAGTTTTAGGTGTTGCTAATAGAGGAGGAATCTTCTCNAAAGATTGGATAAACTCTTTATCTAATGCCGTGGATATGGGATATAACATAGCAAGCGGTTTGCACGATAACTTGAATGATATCCCAAACTTAGAAGACCGAGCAAACACTGCCGACGTAAAGCTTATTAATGTCCGTAGCACCGAAATTAATTACCCTATTGGCACTGGGAAAAAACGACCAGGAAAGCGCCTATTAACGGTTGGTTCAGACTGCTCTGTTGGAAAAATGTTTACTGCCCTAGCAGTAGAACGTTACTTACAAAAACGTGATATTAACGCCACGTTCCGTGCTTCTGGACAAACCGGAATTCTCATAGCCGGCTCTGGAATCTGTATCGATGCAATTGTTTCTGATTTTGTTGCCGGAGCAGCAGAATTGCTCTCTCCAGATAACGACTCTGATCACTGGGATATTATCGAAGGACAGGGCTCACTGTATCATCCCTCCTATGCAGGTGTTTCACTTGGGCTCCTGCACGGATCTCAGCCCGANGCTTTAATTCTGTGTCATGACCCAGATAGAAATCATATGCGTGGATTAGTAGATTATTCTCTGCCGAAAATCCGCGAATGTATATCACTAAATGAAACATGTGGTCAACTAACCAATCCCAAGTGCCGTGTAATTGGAATTTCAATTAACACTAAAAGACGTAGCCNAACAGAAGCTCGTAAGTTAATGAATGACTTGGAAACTGAGTTAAACTTACCTTGTGTTGATCCTATCAGAGAAGGAGCGGAGAGGCTCCTCGAGGCCGTTTTATTAGAATGAAACTAATCGTACGTAGTGAAACCTGGCCATTAGCTAAAACGTTCTCCATTTCTCGGGGACATAAAAAGACAGCCGAGGTAATAGTATGTTGTCTTGAAGAAAATAGCATATGGGGAAGAGGAGAAGGTGTGCCCTATCCTCGCTATGGCGAATCCATCGACCAAACCATTCAAGCGATAGAAAATATCAGACCTCATATCGAATCTGGATTAGACGTTAATAAACTTCGTGATCTTTTACCAGCTGGTGCTGCCCGTAACGCGGTAGATTGCGCGCTATGGGATCTTCGTGCCAAACAGACACAAACACCNGTATTTAAACTTGCTAAATTCGACCAACCCAAACCGGTAGNGACTGCTTATACTATTTCGCTAGACAGTCCCAAAAAAATGGGCGCGGAAGCATCCAAAAACTCGCATCGACCTTTACTAAAGCTAAAGATCAATGGCAACGAAGATTTAGAGCGAGTAGCAGCCGTGCGCAAATTTGCCCCAAAGTCAATTTTGATTGTAGATGCAAATGAAAGTTGGAATGAAAACGATGTAGTTTTAATGTCAACAGAAATGGCCAAACTAGGGGTATCTCTAATAGAGCAGCCTCTTCCGGTTGGAAAGGANAACTTACTTGAAGAAATAGTCCATCCNGTGCCATTTTGCGCTGACGAGTCTTGCNATACTTCGAATGACCTTCCACNNCTTGTTAAAAAATATGACTTTTTGAATGTAAAACTCGATAAAACTGGTGGTTTAACNGAAGCTNTAGCAGTNCTAGAGCANGCAAAAAAATACGACTTCGGAATCATGGTTGGATGTATGGTTTCGACCTCACTGTCTATAGCTCCCGCGACGCTATTGACAACCGAAGCTGAGTATGTCGACTTAGATGGCCCCCTTTTATTAAAAAACGATAGACAAGATGGCCTCTGTTATAGAAATAGCTTATTAATCCCAAAATTTGGGAATTTATGGGGTTGATCATGCCATACTCAGAATCAAANANATCAGCACATTTATTGTTNTTTGCACAAAACGCTCCAACTCATTGGCNAGATCACATTCCTAAACATGGCATATATCAATCCAGTTTCAAACCAGAATGGCGTAAAGATCGCTGTTGCCAAGACGTGCCGACTCATCTATTAACCGATAGCTATGAAATTGTTCCTTGCCTATCCTTGGGCTCGACTTCTTCCTGGGGATATCAATGCTCTTTAGAATACGAAACCAATAGGGGGAAAAGAGGAATTTCGCAACTTGCACCCATCGGACGTTTTGATTACAACAAGGAAAATTCCGATCAAAACAAGTTTGTGGAAACAAAAATTGATTTATGGACGATTAAAACAAAATTGAAGTGGGCAAGAGTACACTGGCAGATACAAGGATTAACTNACATCGAGAGTATATCTGCCCTTTTTTCACTATCTTTCCGCCGAAAAACCACAGAAAAATCCCTCACNACTCCAAAACTTTCATTGGAAAAAACGGTTCCTAAAATCAGTCAAATGTCACTGCGTTCGGACATCAAAGATCGAGTCTGTTCCCCAACATGTCTAAGTATGTTAATTCAATATCATGGCATCGCTAATCAAGTTTACGACGTAATAGCTGAAGCATATCATGCCCCTACACAATTATATGGTGTTTGGCCAAATAATATTCGGGCAGCAAATCATTATGGCCTTTGTGGATATATCTGTCATATACCGAACTGGGAGACGGCAGAAAACCTGTTAGAAAACTCCCATCCTTTCATCGCATCGATTCAATATAAAAGAGGCCAAATCGCAGACGTTCCAATCGAAAAAACTAATGGCCATTTGGTTATAGTTCGAGGTTGTAAATCGGNGAAAATATTAGTTAATGACCCAGCTGCACGAACTACTGATGAAGTTGCCAGATCTTACAATGTAGAAGAATTTCGAAAAGCTTGGTTTGGGGGCAGTGCGATCGCATATATACTGTTTCCTATTTAGCAGCGGTGACAGTCAAACATCGAGTAAACGCAATACTCTATCTGACTCTACCGATTTAGCATGGTTTAATAGCCTGCCTGCGCTCTGCAAAACCATACGTGACTGAGATCGTTTTAATACCNTNTCGGCTGTTGTTGGATCTCTAATTTTATCAAAAGAGCCTTCGATATTTTCTATTTGCTGCTCCATGGTATTTATATTTGAAGCCATTTTATTTAAAACAAAACCCAGNTCACCACGAATCCGTGATTCCTGTTCAANAGNCTTCTCTAAATGTTCAATTACTGAATGNTTCGAAAAATTCTTGGTTTCAGAATTAAAAAAATTTGATAACGTTTTAATTTTATCAATAAATTGCTGAAGTATGTTATCTGACATGACATAGTGACCATNAAAATCTTCAACAACCTCGATTATTAANTCTTGCTCACTTGTTTTGTTCTCGGCTTTAAGCATCACTTTTTCTTCAAAACGATCTATAGCTGACAGGGTGAGAGAAAGCCCTAACTTGTCGAAATGAAGTCGGACTGATTCTATATTATGTGATGGATCTTCCTCAGAAAGTTGTTTTAAAATAATTGTTTGGGAACTTGATGCACTGCTCAACGTAAATGTTGTTTTTTCAGAATTATAACTAAANTTGTAGATACCAGGCACTACTGTCCCAACCGATAAAATATTACTAACTCCTATATCCCTGTCGTTGGANAGAAGCTTTATCAACTCCTGATCCTTTTGCTCCGTAACAATTGACCCGTACGCCTTTGAATTAAAAAATTTCAATATTCGTTGTGTTATCGTATTTAATTCACTTAACTTATCGGCCGCCACGCGACTTTGGCCATCACTCCTGATATCTGAAGAATCGCCATAAACTAACTCTCGCAATTGNATCAATATTGACCTTGCTTCCACTAAAGAGAATTCCGTCGATCTTATTGAATTGATAACCTGTTCCTTATTTCGAATCCGAAAGTGAAGATCAACCGCTTCTGGTTTTGCCATTCGAGACAATGACGACTCTGAGAACAAATCGGATGATATATTTACACCTGTAATAGAATCTTCTACAGGAAGGTCACTCACAGACTCGAGGATATTTGGAGGTCTACGAGCAAAGGCAACAGGTAAATGAGACTTGAAGCTAAGAGTCAAATGGACCATCCTTGGGAGAATGCCAACATTTTATACCATCAACTCAAAAAAAAAATTTGGCTACGTTTAAACTAATTTTTCACGCCCTTCTCTTTCAATCCTTTGCACCGCAAATAACATCCCGATACCAAACCAAAACATGTTATTAGCTAGATCGCCATTAAAAGACTGGTTCACCTGAAAAGAAATAAATGTCGCAATCATACCTATTTGTACTGATCTGAGATAGGAATCTTTCATTTCATAAAAACGACCCCAGGCAAGAAAAAACACCTTGAAAACAAACCATAAAAAGACAGCAAACCCAACAATACCAAGTTCACCGAGAACCATAGTTATTACGGTATGAGGTTCATTCACCTGACTCCAATGCGGATATCCAGGTGGAGCATAATCCGAAAAAACGTGCGGAAACGCCCGCCAACCTATTCCAAGTAACGGATTGTCAAAAAACATATCCAACGAGGCTATAATCAAATAAATTCTCGCCGTACTTGAAGTACGGCCAACAGAGCCAAATTCGCTAAAAAGGGTAAAAATAGAGATAAACCGCTCAAAAATATACTCTGCGAAAGGAACAAATTCTTTTAGAGCNAAAACTGACAAAAGTGCCCCGAACAACAGGATAAAAAAGTATCTTAGCTTTCGACTGAGCCAGAGAATTACAAAAATACCAATAAGNGTAGCTACCCAATTCGAACGACTAAAAGAAGCAAGTAGCCCCCCAAAGCCAATAACGATTGCGATCGTGAATAAAATTTTAGAAACCGTATTCATCTTATGATTCAAAAGGACTGCAAGTAGTGGTAAGATGCCGCACATCATAAACGTGGCAAAAATATTAGGGTTGTGAAAAGTGCCCGTTGCGCGCGGTACGTTACCACCCAGAGCAGTTATTACCTTTACTGGAAGGTGAAATTGCCCCGTGATTACCTGATAGGCGCCCATTACAGCTCCAGCAACGGTGAAAAAAACCATTGACCATAGGATTGCTTTAACCGCTCGTTTAGAATCTATAACTACTTGGATCATATATGTAAACAAGACCAGAGCGCTCATTCGAACAAAGCTGATCGTAGCCTCNAGTTGGTTCGGAGAATAAATCAGTGAAATAGCAATACAACCCAAAAACGCTAATAAGGNAGCCCGGAGCTCAAATTCCGNGAATACCACCCTNCCGCGAAGACTTGTTTGTACGAGAAGACCTACCACCAGTAGCGCATATGCAAGATGAAATCCCGTCAAATGTAATCCACCGCCTCCGCCTTCTACTCCTCCGAAAAAACGTCCCGTACTATCAAGTCCCGTAGTCAAAACTACAATCGGAGCAATTACCCAGGGACGCACCAAAACGCCTATAACAAAAAGTATTGCAATAATCGTTCCGATAANAAAAACAGGTAACCATTCGGTGTAAAATAAACTACCCGTAAAAACAAACGCCTGAAAGATAAAAAAGAGATAAAAATATCGTTTATCTAACTGCCCCAATTTGATTGACTGAGAAATTTCGTGCTTCATGAGTCCCTTAGTTATAAACAGAGTACAGAGTTATTCGTATCTAAATTCACACGAACCGGATTTATATGCAAGTTTCCCAAACTTGACAAAATATCAGAGCCGTTCNTGTAGAAAGTTACAGTAGAAAAGATTTGTTTAGTCACANCTTAAGGTTTATTTACTTGCACCTGGATCGCTACTTCGTTGCGTCGCATAAAAGGAGGCGTCCACGGATCATTGTATCTCATCAGAAACGGCTCTCCTTCAGTACTAATCTCCTGTGATCGTAAAACTGAGAGTAATTCCAATGTTTTTCTACTTACCCTTTCAGAGGAAGTAAACCACGAAAANCGTAACGTAGCAAGCTGACGCGGAGGCACAGAAANAAATTCGATTTGCTGACCGTCTGGTTGAGGTGCATTACGTTCTGTAAATCCAACAGGCAGAATGAACGCCATGTATTGACCAGAAATCACAGGCGCCGTCATTGGGATAGATTTTTTCTCTTCATTCTGTCCGAAAATATAAGAGGCCAAGGTACGAAACGATCCATCATCACCATCGAATCGAGTCTTAATCCAATTCTGTTCCTCATACTGGCGAATCTCTACATTCGATGACAATTTTCTAATTAACGAATAAACGGGCCTATCTGTGGAATATATGATGTAAAACCCCCAACCTGTCCAAAGTCCTGAAAGAACAGTACCTATTGCTATTAAAGCTACTGTGAAGCTCACGAAAACCTCCCTGAAAATCCGTTTAAAATAATACCTAACTCCTCAAATTTTTCTCTATATTAATCGAGGAGATAGAAATTAATTATTCACTGTTCATTTAAGATCATCATTAATTTAAGAATAATAAATCGATAGATAATTTAATAGGAGAAGATTTGGAAAAACTAAATTTAGGTTTTATCGGTTTAGGTGGTAGAGGACGAAGCCTCTCCAGTCTAGTTTGTGGAATGGAAGACGTGCATATCCCCGCAATTTGTGACTTACACAACGATTATTTAGAAAAAGCCGCCAGAGATATTAATGAAGCTCAAGCATCCCTTCCTGCAAAGTATCTTGACTACCGAGAGTTGCTCACAAGAAATGATTTGGATGGCGTAATTNTTGCAACAAATTGGACTAGTCACATAGAAATTTCCTTAGCTGCCATGCGGGCCGGAATCTATGTAGCTTCTGAAGTGGGAGGTGCTTCGTCTATCCAAGAATGTTGGGAGCTAGTGCGTACAAGCGAGGAAACTGGTATTCCATTTATGCTCTTAGAAAATTGCTGTTACGGACGTGAGGAAATGGCCGTATTAAATATGGTTAAACAGGATTTGTTTGGTGAAATCATTCACTGCCAATGTGGCTACGAACACGATTTACGGTCTGAAATCACGCGTGGTGACGAAAATCGTCATTACCGTCTAGAAAATTTTATCCACAGAAACGGAGACTTGTATCCAACACACGGACTCGGACCAATAGCAAAATTGCTAAACATTAATAAAGGTAATCGCTTCATTTCTCTTGTTTCCATGAGCTCAAAATCCCGTGGACTTCGCGAATACGTTGTTGATCAATTAGGAACTGAACATCCAAGGATGGATACCGTGTTCAATCAAGGTGATATTACCACAACGATGATAAAATGCTCAAATGGTGAAACAGTCTTGTTAACCCACGACTGCTCTCTTCCGCGTCCATATTCGAGAGCCCAACGCGTCCAGGGAACAAAGGGTTTGTGGATGGAAGACAAGAACGCTTTACACTTCGACGATTTTGGTGATGAGCGTTGGGAACCGATGAGCAAATACTTTGAATCCTATGAACATCCAATCTGGAAAGACTTTATCGACGGAGGAGTTAAAGGCGGACATGGTGGTATGGACTGGCTGGTGCAAAGAGCTTTTATTGATGCGATAAAAACAAAAAAGCAAACTCCTATAGATGTCTATGATTCTGTCACCTGGATGGCCGTTACCGCCCTTTCGGAAGATTCGATTTACTGCGGTAGTCTTCCACAACCATTCCCCGATTTTACCAATGGCAAATGGATACAAAAGAAACCGAATCCTAATCATTACTGGACACTAGATGGTATATTTAGATGAAAAGTCAAATACCAACAAATCCGCTTTAACGGAGATATTATATTATGAATTCATCAAACCCACGAGTTCCCTGGTACACTCCGGTAGGGGAGATCCAGATTGAGCATAAACAAAATGGAAAGCCAAATACCGGGAAAGTCTTAGCTGCCGTTCAAGCACACGCCGACGACATACCATTTTTTTGTGCTGGTATGATTGCAAAACTCGTTGACGAGGGTTACACAGCTTATCTAATACAAACTACAAATGATGAAAAGTGTGGGCCCACATCCAGCATAGGTGACACCATTCGAAGAAATGAAGAAGATATTGACGTCCTAGCTAAAAACCTTGGATTCCAAAAGGTTATTCATTTGGGTTATAGAAATCATTTTTTAGACGAAGCCTCACCTACAGAAATTCGCGCAAGATTAGTTTACTTAATACGTGCTCTCAAAATAGATACAATCACAACATTCAACCCGTGGGGTCATTGGGAGGAAAACCCAGACCATTATATAACGGGGCAAGCCGTGGAAGCTGCTCGGTGGATGGCCGGTATGGACAAAGATTATCCGGAACACCCAATATGTGGACTTTCTCCACACACCGTCAGTGAATTATATTATTGGACGATGCGACCAGGTCAGCCCTATAATACCGTAGTTGACATTGAACCTTACCTTGAAGAAAAGATTGCGGCAATGAGTGCAAATAAATCACAAGGTCCTGCAGGTGCCCGCGGACGTCGTTTAAAAGAAAAACTCAAGCTACAAGGCAAACGTCTTCCTGAGCTTGGAGATGATGATGAAACCGCAGATCGAGAATTTCTTCGGCTATTTGGGTTGAATGAATACAAAAAAATTGGCGAACCTTACGGGCTAAAGTACGCAGAGCATTTTTACTATATACCACCAGGCGGAACATTTACAGGATCTCTAATGATGAGCGATATTGATGTTGAAAAATATATTGCAGAGCATGCTGTAGACTTGAATAGTTAAAAAATAACTTCCATGCAAATTTTTCTCCATAATCCCTGAAAACCTGAATTTTCTACCAACTAACAACTTTAGATTACACGACCAACTGTTTAATTTTGGTTGATTTTTCCGACATTTGACGGAGTTTTTATATTTCACAGGTAACTACCGTGAAGGTGGCATCTCTATTGCTATGAGATAATCAAACAGAATATAGCAATGGAGATAGAATTGAGATGGAGGCAATACAAGTAGAAATTGGACATGAACTAATTCAGTATGTCATAGAAACAAAGAATCAACCATCATTTGATCTAATCTACAGAATACGGCAACTTCGATCCGAATTGCAGATTGCATTAAACTTTGATGTACCACGGGTGCGAATTTGTGACAACTCTAATTTATCATCCCGGCAACTGCGAATTTATATCCATGAAAAAATCGTGTTTGATGAGCATTTAAACGAATGGCAGGGTTCAGAAGTCCTATGCAATTTATTAGTCGAACACATTAACTACCTCGCACACGGATCTTTAGCTTTAACGAACCAAATTTAATTTTCAAAAAACACGCCTAATCAACTTCTCTATCCCCTACGTGTTGTGCAGTCTCACTTTTACCTGTTATTTTATCGACATAACGCGGAGATACGAGATCATGAAATTGACAACCCAACAAATTGAAACTTTCAACCGGGACGGATTTTTTATTGCACGAGGTGCATTACTCGAGTCAGATCTCCAGCCAGTCATAGACGAACTTAACGAGTTAATTGAAACTCGAGCGAATATACTTTTTACGGAAGGTAAAATCGACAACCTTCACAAAGAAGCTCCCTTTGAAAAAAGATACGGCCTTCTATTTGCACAAAGTAAAGAAATTGGAGATGGTCTTGATATAATGCACTATAGGGGGAAATCAATCTTTGAGTTTTTGATAAACAAAAACCTCTTGGAATTGATGGAATCTTTACTAGGCCCAGAGCTAGTTTGCAATCCAATTCAGCACATCCGAGCTAAGCCACCACAAAATATGGAAGGAAGTACAGGTGTTTCTTTTCACAATGCGCCTTGGCATCAGGATGCCGGTGTTATGATGGAAGAAGGAGAAGCCTCTAACATTATTACGGTATGGATACCAATCGGAGATGCGACTCAAGAAATGGGATGTATGGAAGTAATCCCTGGGATTGTCGAAACCGGATACTTACGGCACCTAAAAGAAGGGGGAACAACAATAGACCCAAGTTTTATGCCAAAATCAACTCCTGTAGTAGCCGAATGTGCCAAAGGCGACATCGTCTTAATGAGCAGATTTACCCCCCATCGTTCGACACCAAATTATTCCGATAAATGTAGGTGGTCTTTAGACCTTCTCTATCAACCTACCGGCCAACATACAGGCCGAACAGGGCATCCAGAGTTCATCGTAAGATCTCATACAAATCCGAACAGTGAGATGCACAGCCACGAAAATTGGTGCGAACTCTGGGAAGATGCGTTCGACAATCCAAAAGGTTACGTTGGACATAGATCCGTATAATAAAACAATCATAATCTGCGCAGGTTTCTGCACAACCTAAAACTCGTCGAGACATCCAAGTGGATATTGAAAAATTTCAGGATAATGGGAACACTAACGAATTACTTGATTTGTATGACAACATTGCTGAGCAATTAATAGAGGTCGCGGTAAGTGATGGTCATTTTACACAAAAAGACGATTTTAGTTGGCCACGCGGCTGTGAACCCAGTGAGGAGGAACTGCTTAAAAGGTCACAATTGATATCAGCTATCCATCGCGGTATCCCAGATCGTCGCACAAAACGGTTAAATCAGGCTCGAATTCTTTTTGATAAAACAAAACTTCCCTACCACGAAGCGAACCAAATGTTTATAAGCCTAAGAGATATGTTTTTGGGCCGGAATTTGGAACAGGAAAGTGCTTTTATGGGACTCTATCAAGACGTCTACTTGCGCGCCTTAGGACGTGATGACCCAATAGAGTTAGATGAAGGAGAAAGGGCATTAGTAGACCTACGCGTTTCTCGAATTCCGTTATCACACGCCCAATCTGTAGCAGAGAAAATCACTACCGCAAACGAGGAACAGGCCTATCCAGACGACATTTATCAGGTAACAACAAACGGAGGCACGCGTGAAGGCACTCTTCGCTCACACATGGAGTATATAGCCGAATCTGTTGTAGACTTTTTGGCTGCGGGTGAACTTCTTGCTATTCGTTACAACACTTTCAGCAATTTTATATGGCTCGGCATTTCGGTGTGGAAAACAATAACCGATGTCGAACTAACAACAAGTTATATTAAAAAGTCTAAAAATATCGCGTTGACACAAATTCATGAACAACTATTAATTGGGAAATCGTTGCTTCTGAAATTCGTAAAAGCTCATTTAGAAGATCCTGCCCAATTAAAACCCCGGGAATACTGGTATGGACAAGAATACAGTTACCTGACCCGTGACCTAATCGACTTAGCAAGAAACATAGTTGATGAAATTAATGCTTTAACGCCAAATAAAGTGTCTTTACCTCCCTTGCTCAATGATGACGTAACGGGCTCATTCTTAGAGTATAAGCATGTTGGAAAGAGGGAGATTCCTTCGAAATGGGAGAAGCGAAAAAGACTGATAAGATGGGCCGGACTCTTTAGAAGTACGGGTAAAAAGAATCTAAAATTGCTGACTGAGGGCTTAGACGAAAAAGCACGACTTCGAAAGGCATGGAAACAGTACTATGAATTAGCTTACCAGTCCCTTAAAATATTCAAAATTTCTGTTGAAATAACTGTCGATCCATTATTTGAACAAATTTCTAAACAAATTGATTTAGGGTCCGGAAAACACAAAATTCTTTTTCTTCCTACGCACCAAAGTTTGTTTGATCATTTTGTTTTGCCTTATGTACTCAACCATGAAAAACTTGTAAATGCAATGGGCTGGAACAACCCTGAACCATGTACGATATTGGCTCGTTCGACTCTTACTGATGTAGGAAGAAAGAAATTCTTTGGTCGGACGTTTAACCCCATCGGCTTTAGCCCCGAAGAAGTCGATAGNATAATGGAAGACGTCCATGGTCACGTTGTAATGTCACGTGGTTCAGATACTCAGAATCCAACTAAACGATTTCTAGGACTACTCGATAAGCGTCCCGGAGTCATATTTCCATCTGGAACAACATCCGCATACGCTCTCCAATGCTTACCCATGCAACATGGCTTATTCTCTTTACTACGATCCGACTTAGTTCTTATACCTTTAGCATTTCGTGGAATTCATTCACTATGGCCCAAATGTCCTAAAGGTAATAAGGACATAAATTCCGGATGCGTTGAAGTCGTAATAAGCCCACCTATACTAGGTGCCTCAACTCTGCTCCCACCCAAACGGGCNCTTCGCACACAAATCGAACCTGCTACTCTATTTCAGGCCATACAGATAGCTGATCTGTACGATCCGAAAGATGATTAATTGAAGAACAATTTGTTCCAAACAATCAAACAAGAGGTTGAAAAATAAATACGATTCTTTAAGAAAACACCCGAAGCGAGGGAGGAACGCCTCGGGTAACGTGCAAAATACGAACCATTTCCTTGGGGGTACNTGATTCGACTTGGAGCAGACGCCATATTATTTCTCGCACGAATTACGCCGCTCCGTCCTAGCTTGGGCAAATATAGTGCGTTGCCTCCCAACCTTAGATACACGCGCGAGTTTANAGAAATATTTAATTATTATATTTTTCTACTGCTTCGCGAAAAACAACTCTTCCGCGAAGCAGCAACTGGTTATTAATATCACTTAATACCAAGTATCGGTAAGTAACGTAAAGTCTTGACTGTTTTTTTAATTTTTTTAAAAATTGTTAATACTACGATTCTGAGAATATTTGTTTTAAACGCAACGCTACCTGCTCATCCTCTCCATGTTCCATCATATAAGGATTTACGGAGAATTGACTTTCACCAACACTCATCTCTATCCGGGGTTCCCCCATCTCCAATTTCTCACGAAGAACACTACCATCAACTCCAAGGATAGTAGGATCCCAACTCACAGAAAGACAAGGCGCAACATTAGACCGACCCGGTTGGATAATAGAAATTTTTACTGAATCGAATTCCGTTAAGCTATTCGAAATTATAGATAGCCGCTTTTCCCAAGCTTCCCACTCAGCTTGATGATCACGTTCTACCCACTGCTCTACAGCCGCTAAGAGTCCCATAATTTCTTCTTTTCCAACTTTCATAGGGCGACCTATAGCTCCATGAGGACAACCATTTAAGAAAGCTGCTTTAAGCAAATTCTCCCTTCCTAACACTAAACCCGAAGCCTGCGGACCCCGTAAACATTTCCCACCGGAATAAGCTACCGCATCTACTCCTTGCTCTAGATACCAATTTGGAACATCCGGTCGCTCAGCGGCAGCATCCACAAACACTGGAACTCCGTGGCTATGTGCGCTATCTACCATTTCTTTTACAGAAATTTCACCACGCTCTACAGCATCGCCAAACACAAAAACCATGGCAGTCAAATCGGAATATGCTAGTTCCAAATCCTCAATATTTGAAACTTCCACAAAATGAGTTCCTACCGCTGTAATTGCTCGGTCATAACCTACTCTATGGCTTTTTTGAACTATGACCTCATTTTTCATTCCACTCGTATCAGGAAGTTTGCCAATCTTTTCAGAATCCGTGCCTGCCACGCAAGCGGCAGTAACCTGAGTAAGAGCAGCGGCACATCCTGCCGTAACAAGACCATATTCGCATTCCATGACTTGGGCAATCCGACGACCAACCGCATCCATAAGTTCAGAAAGCTTCACATACCCCGAAGCAGCTTCAACCATAGCTTGACGAACCTGGGGTAACGATAGCGAGCCACTCAACGCTGTAATTGTACCAACGCAGTTTATAAAGGGCTTAACCCCTATATCAGAATATGTGGTAACTTGATGATTAAAATTCATGATTANATTCCTATGATTTTGAGTGTAAGATACATACCTTTAAGTAAGCCTCTAAGGGCTGACNTTATTCTCCGATCGACCTATTTTTTTGAAGAAAATTGTCGGCCTGGTTCGCAACCATTATACCTATTGTTACCAACAATACACTAGCCCGTAGCCAAACCGAAATGTCCTCATCCAAAATCCACGCACTTAGTAAAACGCCAACAATTGGAGTAACAAAACTAAATACCCCCAAACGCGTTGCGCTATGATGTTGTAACAACATTACCATAAGAACGAAACAGAATCCCGCAACTATTACCCCTTGATACAGAACTGCCAACAGAACGGTCCAATTCAACTGTTTGGTTACTTCACTCTCAAAAAACATACTCCATAATACAAACAATGGCAGACCGATACCAGCCTGCCAAAACAATACCTGGAGAGGATGCAATCCCTGGACTAATAATTTCAGTACAACTTGTCTCAGGCCCAACAGCATACCACTCAATGCCACTAACGTATCACCGAATAAATACTGCGCATCTTCCAATTGAATCGATTCAATAAATAGAAGGGAGATACCCAGAAAGGAACAAATCAATCCTANTNCCTTTACAGGTGTTATNCGATCTCCACTAACAAACAAATGTGAAAAGATCGCTACAAAAAAAGGAAATATGTTTATGAGAATTCCCGAACGACCTGCTGTAGTATAATTTGTTCCTACATTTAGTAACCAAATTTGAGCCGTAAAAAGTAAACCCAGACCAAACAGGCCCCGCCATGCGGGACNTGGGACACGGANAGAGATACCGCAAAAAAGACACCATATCCAAATGGTGGCGACACCCAAAATGAAACGGATAGCGGCCATAGAAACGGGCGGTATTGCCGTCAAACCAATTTTTATAGCTACGGAATTACCGCCCCAAAAAATTGCCATAAGTAAAGCCCAACAGGCGGCGTTTAAACCTATAGAGTCATTCCGCATCGCATAGACAGTAATCAGATTCTACCGAACTATTCATCAATCTTTAAAGAAATGATGTAGTCTAGATTAGGAAAATTTTCTTTAAGATAGGTATTTCCCTGCTCTGCAATATATCCCTGCGAAGGCTGCTCGCCATATTCAGCATTTATTCGTTCGACAACTTCCATCCCGCTCGTTATTTCGCCAAACGGAGCAAACCGCATTCCATCTAAACTACTATTATCAGCAAGGTTAATAAAGACCTGAGTGGTGCGACTATTAGGCCGGTTGGTTGCGGCAAACGTTATGCGACCTCGGGTATTACTTTCTCGAACAGGATCGTCAAGTATATGCGCACCCATCCATTTTTTCGTTAATTGAGAATCTCCACTCATTCCCCACTGAACAACAAACCCCGGTACTACTCTAAAAAAACGTTGTTCGTTATAGTAACCATTTTTTACAAGGTTATAAAATCGATCTGCCCCATTAGGTGCCCAATCTCTGTTTACCGTTATTTCAAAAGTTCCGGCCGTAGTTTCAAACGTTACCACAAATTGCTCAGGGGCTTCTATCTTCATCTCATCACTCTTCGGTTCCATTAATGCCTCTTTATTCATATTCCCACCATCAGACCCACAAGCTGTGAGCAAAATTAACCACGAACATAATACAGTGATTTTCAAGAACAAAACATTCCTCCTATAAAAACAAGCACGATTTTTAGTAATAGTCATGGACTTAAAGATCTTTTAAAACGCTTATAAGATCTTTGGAGGTCATTCCGAAATGTTCCCATGTCTCCATATGACCTTCTGAAGGAGCCGTACGAGGGTCCGTTATCCCTAGATGTTTAGCCGAACAACCAGCCTCTGAAGCCAAACCTGCAATCAAACCTGCAAAACCACGTAAACCCGTTTCGGCAGTACCAATAAAACCATCTTCAATAGTCACAACTCCTTTCGGATATCGGCTAATCAACCGACCTAAAGACCTCGGATCTACTGGAAAACCATTTACAATATAGACGTCTACATCGCCAAGACTTTCTGCTACATCACCCGCTAAAAAAGCCGGTGCTCCCAACGCCAAAATCGCTCGATTGGCACCCTTAAACTTTCTAAATTCAGTTATAGGTTCCCAATTATCCGTAGTTTCCCAAAGTGGAGCAGATTCATCCTGCTTGGACAAAATTGGCAAATTATCACGCGGTATTCCTATTATGTGACCACCATAATGCTCTGCTAAATCACATGTAGCAATAAAAGCCGAACGCGCGTCAGCTGGGGCATAAAATCTATGCAAATAAGGCAAATAAGTAAGACCAACATTAATCCAATCCAAGCCCCATCCAGAAAAATGATCTCGCCCTGTACAAGCCCCCACATGTGAGACGTGAAAAGTAACGTTGAGTCCTTCATTAACACCGGTCAAATTTCGTTGGTATCTCCATAGATCAAATCCCTCACGAGCGATGCCCTCAAAAAAAGCCGCAAAGGTTGATACAACGTTTAATTGCGGTTCCGGACCACTCATAGCTAATCCGTCTGCCATCAAAGTAGCGGCTTGTTCCTCAATACTCATTTCAAACTGGTGATCCTTCGCCAGATATGAACGTGCCTTAGCCAATTTCGTCGACGGATCTAAATCACAACTTACGACAAAGACTTTTTCTGGGTATCTTTTGGCAATAATTGCGTATCCAGCTTCGGATCCCGCACGGGCACTATCCTCCTCTCCTATCCCCTTGAGTTTTACCCGTTTTTTCAGAGAAAGGGGCAGACGTAGATTAGGAGTTCCTGATTGAGGGCGCGCCTTAGTAATAACTGTTCGTTTTGACCGACGCCGTAATCCAGAAAGGGCCCGCCGTTCTCGGGTGTTAATTTGTAACATAGGGTTAGACAAAACTCGATCTACGTCGCGACCCTTCATGTGTCCATCATGATGGCCTCTTCCGCCTGGCAAATGGTTAACCAAAAAGATACATTCAATCATAGATTCGACATCACCAAAACTCATAAGTGAGCCGGGAATCCAAATAGGAGAATTTAAATCCACATCATTTGAATTAGCGATATCTTTGACTTCTTCCTCAATACCATATCTTTTAGCAAAATTAGCTAATGTCTGTTGTCTACCTGTGGGATAAATCATACTTGGCCTACCGCGCTGAGCCAACATATAAGCCCTGCGATAAGCTTTATAAAGAGCCGGCAAATCATGTAAGGATTCAATCTCGAGAATTTCAACACCCATAGCAGCAACCATGACTCTGGGATCTTTGTTTAAAATACTCTCTGTGCTTCCAGACAGCTGAATGCCATTTCGGTGCATAACAAAAGTGATAGGCGCTCCGTGCACATCGGCACCATTAAATCCGTTTAGAGCCTGACCAGAAACAAAACCTGCGTCACCACAATGACAAACAATCCAACTGCCCTTTCCTCTCTTCGCTTTTTTTCCTAAAGCCTGACCAACCGCTACGGGCACCATCACACCCAGCCTGCCTCCATTTAACTGAGTGCCTCCGGGCAACCATGATACATGCCCAGGAATATCTAGGCCACGACGAAACGATTCGATTACCGCCTGTTCACTTATATATCCCATAGCAGAGAGAGCAGCATAATAACCTACACTGGTGTGCGCATGCTCTATAGTATATTCCACCAAGTCATAATCTGTGACCGATAACGTCAACAACAACGGTGGAATAAGTTCCAAACCGCCACCTAAATGATCAACTTCGCCGAGTCTCGCTAACGATTCTAGTGACCGAATAGCCGTATATGCAGCCTCTTTTTGTAATCCTTGTAAACCATCAATTTGGCTTTGATTTAAAGACTTATCTTTAGAAACGTCGATGTGTATAGGCATGATCTCAGACCGCACTCGCCTACCTAAAAATTCGGTTTTTTGCAAGAGGCGATTATTCCGACGTTGTTGTCCCCTCAATACTGATTTCATCCCAGCCGACATTATATATAGTCTCCAACGTTAATTATGTGTTTGCGAAACATATTAAATAAGATAAATATCATCATAAACAGTAGCAATCAATCTATATCACGGGGAATAAATTGCATGACTAATTTTTCAGACCAGAATTTGTTCGCATCGATAGTCCGCCCTGCATTATGCGGTGTATGAACTACATTGTGGCGACCCAATAAAGGATCGCTTAACGGCAATGGCTCAACATCCCAAACATCCGCTGCCAGACTTAATTCATCACTCAAAACTCGATGTCGAATAGCCTGCATATCACAAATATTAGCACGCGTTACCAGAACAACTAAACATCCCTTGGGTAACGCATTGATATGCGATGAATTTACAATCTCGCGAGTGGTTTCGTTCAAAGGCACCATCGGTGCAAAAATTTCAGCGTCATGTACCAACTCTTCCAAGTGGAACAACCTGCGAGTTCCAGACCTATGAAAACACGGCTCGCTCGCAAATGGATCCCAAGCTGCAACGTCAGCGCCTAAGGCAGTAGCAAAACTCGCATAACGGCTAGCAATATTCCCTGCCCCAACAATTCTAACCCTCTTGCCTTCCAAGGTTCCGGAAGTAAAAGTACTATCGTCACCAAATTGATGACCTCTCACTCCCGGCTTTCCTTTACCTTCTGGAGGATCATAATCCCAAGGCTTTAAGCCTGTTAAAATTTCATGGTGCAACTGTGGAATACGTCGTAATCCGCAAAGAGTAAGAGCCAAACCAAATTCGGATACCGAAGCTCCCCAAAATCCCTCTGAGGGATGGTTGTAAACCTTTATACCTCTCTCAGCCAATGCTGAATCAAATTCAGAGTCTATGTTCGAACCATACGAACCCTGAAAGGTAGCCTCTTCCAAATCAATGAAGGCTTCTATACAAGCAGGCGTTACAGTCACACCCAATACTGCGACTCTACGCACTGTGGCATAGTCTTCTATTAATTCAGACAACATACGATTTTCACCGTGATCTACTCTCAAAAAATCAACGGGCCCCTGTTTCTTCCAAAGTTCATGAAAATGATCTGCCGCAAATGGCCAGACTGCATCAAAATTAGGATGTACTGCTATTAAGCTACGCAAAGAAAACTCCTTATTTTTCTATTTTATTCAGAGAGAATAATCATGTCGTTATCCAAGATTTTCCGATTCACTTATTCAGAAATAAAAAAAGGCTGTGTCCAAGCAAATGCCTCACCAGCCCCCCAACATTCAAATCGCACATAGCGAGCATCGACAGGAGCTTCAATTTCTATGGTATGGGTATCTGCCGTAGCAATTCTTCGGCCTGTATCTCGAATAGCCACAATACGAGACGCATTCTCTGTCTGAACAATTATACGGTTGTCGTCAACAGTTATATCTGATATTTCTACACCACTTGAGGCATAAAAACATCCATTAAGTAAGGCATCGACTATTCCCTTTGGCGTCTCGTTCTGAACATACACCATGTTCCAACCTAGGCCAACGTCTCCTTCAGCTTCGTGACTATCATCGTTAGCAAAACCCCACAGCCTACGCCCTTTGCTCAGCAACATATCCCACCGATTTGTTGCATAAGGGCTTCCATCTAAGCGACTTATAACGCCGTTATAAATTTCCAACCCAATATATCCACTACTCTGGTCCAAAAGCTCTTGAGGACAATGATTAAAATTACTGACCCAGTTTGGATGATTAAAAATCACAAATCCGCCTGTTTTTTGAACTTCATCGATAACTTCTTGCCTACCTGAAAATGGTTCTACACGACTTTCTGCCCCAACGTGCAACATATGAGGTCCATGGGCGGTGATTTCATTACCAGAAATAAGTACCATACCATGTGATTCTAATTTGGAATAGACTTTATCGTCGGTCAGAATATCGTGGTCTGAAACCATTAAAAAGCCATAACCTCGACCCGCATAGTCATCTAGCACTTCCTGATGCGGTCTGCGGCCGTCACTAGCTGTAGTATGAGCATGCAAATTACCCATTAACCAACGGCCATCTTTTAAGTTTTGGTAAGGATGCTGAATCATAAACTATTCTCCTTTAGAATGCGACATAATAACAG